>CAJXGZ010000280.1 GCA_913053795.1 uncultured Rhodospirillales bacterium
CCTGAACCAGTCACGCTCAACATCTTCAGCAAAACCAAACAACCGGATCTGGTCTTCACGCACATAGGTTTCAATCGCCAACTCGCAATTATCGCCCTTGGCAGGCAGAGAGCCTAACGTGCGGGCGGAACAATGGACAATATAACCCACACCGCTGACATTGATAATGACCCAGTCCTCGCCGTAAGAATCAACTGTTCCGAACAGTTTGCCGATCATGCGCCAACCTTTCGTTTTACCGGTTGCAGGGCCCTTTGCCCGCGATGATGCGCATGCGTTATGGCGACTGCCAGAGCATCCGCACTGTCCGCACTATCCAACTCACATTTGGGCAGCAAAATACCAATCATCGCCATGATCTGGTGTTTATCAGCGTGCCCGACGCCAACAACAGATTTCTTCACATGGTTGGGCGCATATTCCGCCACCTCCAGCCCGGCCGCCGCCAGGGCGTCGATCGTTTTCCGCGCCACATCAAGCGATCCGTTATGGTTGGGGCCGATCTCGGCGATAATGTAAACGGATTTTTCAGCGGTCATGGGGTTCTCTATTCCCCGTCCTCGAACCAGTAAATGGACAGCCCCTTCATCACCGTCACCGGCCTGGGTTCGGCGGGGAGAGTTACGGGATTCCCGGCGGCCATGTCGAGGACGGCCTTGAGGTAGTTCATCCCCGAAATATGGGTCGCCGGATAGCCGCCGCCGAAGCGGGGATTGAAATCCATGCAGAATAGATCGCCGTTTTCGGATTCCATGACATCCACATCAAGATTCCCCACGTGGCCGAAGGTCTCGCCTATGCGTTTGGCCAGGGCCTCGATTTTCCCGTGCCGGACCACCTTCGCCCGGTCGGTTTCGCCGGCCCGCATGAGCATCTTGCGCTTGACGCAGGCGCTGACGAAATTTCCCTCAAGGTCGTTGAGGATGTCGATTCCGTACTCCGTGCCCCGAACCAGGGCCTGCAACATGTCGCGGCCTTCTTCGAACCTGTTCAGCTCGCCCGGATTCCAGATCATGTCGAAACCGCTGCTGCCGGAACCTTCGATATGTTTCTGGATGCAGGGGAAAGGCCCGGCGAAGCCCTTTGCCGAAAACCAGCTTTTCGGAGTCGGAATATCATTGTCGCGGCAGAATTCATCCGCTCGCCTTTTATTCATGCAGCAATCGATCACGCCGCCGCCGGGCACGACGGCGACCGCGCCCTTATCCCGGAGCATCTCATTCGCCCCGGCGATGATATCCTGATCGAGATCCGAAAGCGGAATGATTACATTGATATCGTGGCCGGCGACCGCTTTCAGTAGCGCTTCTTTGTAAGCTTCCCTGTCTTCGAGGGACGGCGGCATAATAATGGTGTTGACGTCGTTCGAGACATGAAAGGTCGGGACCGTTTCCGTGCAGTCGGAAACGAAGATTTCCAGCGGATAGCCGCCCGCTTTCAGCTCAAGGGCGAATTCCACCAGATAGGTGCGCCGCCCGGCGTTGGTGAACAGCAGGTTCAACTCAGTATCCCGCCTTCAGGTCGACCCGGTTGCGAAGTTCGATGCCGGTGGCGAATGCGATCAGGTTATCCACCACATCGTGCAGATAGGGCGTAATGTCGCGGTGGGTTCCCGCCCGGTGGGGCGACAAGATCATGTTGTCGAGCTTGGCGAAATCATGGGCGCTGGCTTTTTCCTTTTCCCAGGCGTCGATGGCCGATCCCCGGATGCTGTTTTCGACAAGGGCGTCCAGCAATGCGTCCGCGTCGACGATACCGGCCCTGGCGACGTTGATAAGATATACCGAGCTTTTCATGCGCGAGATTTGCGCCGCGCCGATCATCCCTTCGGTCTCGCCGGTCAGGGGAACGGTCAGGAAAATGGCGTCCGAATTTTCAAGTACCCGGTCGAGGCCGGCAAATTCAAGGTTCGGAAAACGGTTCAGGTCCTCGGCGTGGCCGTCTATTGAACGGACGCCGGCCAGCGCCTTGACCTTGAAACCGGACAGCAGGGAAAGGATTTCACGTCCGATATGGCCGAAACCTATAAACCCGACCGTGCTGCCGATGAGGGTATCTGATTGATAGGTCTCGTCGCGTGACGTGCCGCCTGGGCCGTACCACACCCCGTTGCGCATAAGCCGGTCATGGACCGCAACCTTTTTCATCAACGTCAGGAGCATGGTAACCCCGTGTTCGGCGACGAAAGGCGCATGGGAATGGGAATTGCAGACGATCGCGCCGCGCTCATCGAGCGCCGCCAGATCAAGCCCGTTCACTCCGGCGCTGGGTGTCTGGAGAAATTTCAGCTTTTCCGCCGCCTCGCATAAGGGCCGCGAAATGCGCGTTCCGACCACAACTGCCGCCCGGGGAATCAATTTCATCAGGGATTGTTCATCGTAGGCGTCCGTTTTGATAATTTCAAAATGATCGGTCAGGCGCTCGACCATCCGGTAGCGGTCCTTTGCCGCCCCGGGCCAGAGAAAAAGCAGTTTAGGTTTCATGATTCCCCGGTTGCCAGTTTGTTTGCATATTGCGCTAACCTTGCCGCCCCTTCGGCGAACTCGTCCTCGGCAATAGCCAGCGACACCCTGACGTGGCTGTCCCATGCCGGCCCGAAGACTATCCCCGGCGTCGCCGCGACGGCGTATTTTTCCAAAAGCCCGCTGGCGAAGGCGTCCGACGCGAGGCCGCCCGCCGAAATGTCGGGAAAGGCGAACAGTCCTCCCTTGCTTGGCGCCAATGAAAGGTTGGCGGCATTGTCGGCGACGGCGTTCAGGGCGGCGGCGTTGGCGGCCAGATTGGCGTTGTAATCCTTAATATAGTGATCGGGCAGGTCGAAGGTGGCGAGAGCCGCTTTCTGGATGAAGGTCGCCGTATTGGTGTTCATGTGCTGTTGCAGCCGCGACACCGTTTGCGTCAGTTCCGGGCTGGGGAGGGTCAGATAACCGATGCGCCAGCCGGTCATGCTGTAGGCCTTGGAAAATCCGTTGATGGTGATGGTGCGCTCCGCCAGTCCGGGCCGCGCCCCCATGGATATATGCGCCGCGCCGCTGAAGTTGAGCTTTTCGTAAATTTCGTCCGAGATCAGATAGCAGTCTTTTTCCCTCAGGATTTCCCCGAGCGCCGCCGCTTCTCCTTCGCCGATCATCGCGCCGGTGGGGTTGTGGGGGGAATTGAGGATGACCGCACGGGTTTTGTCCGTAACCGCCGCCGCCAGGGCGTCGAGATCGAGAGAGAAATCCCGCCGCCGCAGGTCCACCCCCCGGACTTGGGCATCCGGTTCGGCGATCTTGATCTGCGGCAGGTAGCTCGGATAACAAGGCGTGGTGTAGACAACTTCGTCGCCGGGCTTGAGTAGCGCCGCCAGGGCTAACGACAAGGCCATTT
>CAJXGZ010000281.1 GCA_913053795.1 uncultured Rhodospirillales bacterium
CCGTGCCGCGCGGGCCGCCGTCCACTTCCAAACTGGCCCCGCCGCCGTAATCATGGACCGCGGTGACGGTTCCCAACACTTTTCCATCGGCGAAGACCGCCTCCAGGCCGATCAGGTCGGCGTGGTAGAATTCCCCGTCTTCGGCCTCGGGCAGGACGTCGCGGGAAACATAAAGCGCAAGCCCTTTAAGGGCTTCGGCGCCATCCCGGTCCCCGACCCCTTCCAAGCGGGCGGTGACGGTCCCTTTGGCCCGTCCCGTCACCCGGATTTCGAAGCTCCGCCCGCCGGTTTCATCGCGAACGGGACCGTAGGCGGCGATGTCTTCGGGGACGGCGGTGAAGCTTTTGATCCGCACCTCACCCTTCAGCCCCCGCGCCCCGGTCACCACACCGACACAAAGAAGAGAATCCGTCATGGCTCAACCGGCAAAGGCCGGCTTTAGGCCTCCGCTTTCTCTTCCTCGGCGGGAGCCTCTTCCGCCGGGGCTTCGGCCGCGGCCTTGGCCGCTTCCTCGGCTTCCTTCAGGCGTTCCTGGGCCTTGGCCTTGGGCTTGTCCTTCTTGGTCTGCTTGGGGATGGCCGGGGCGTCGACCAAGCCTAGCTTGCTCAACATGCGGGCGACCCGGTCGGTCGGCTGGCCGCCGACGCCGAGCCAATACTTGATCCGGTCTTCCTTGATGACCAGGCGCTCGGGGTGATCCTTGGGCACCATGGGGTTGTAGGTGCCGACCCGTTCGATATAACGCCCGTCGCGCGGGCTTCTCGAATCGGCGACGACGATCCGGTAATAGGGCCGTTTTTTGGTGCCGCCACGCGACAATCTGATTTTCGTAGACATATTTTGTTTCGTCCTCTTCCTGAGTTAAATATAAAATTTCTTCAATGCGCCATCATGCCGGGCGGCATCCCGCCACCCATGAGGCCTCGTTTCCTCATTTTTCCGGCCTTCTTCATCATCGTCGACATCTGTTTGAACTGCTTGAGCAGGCGGTTGACGTCCTGGACGGTGGTCCCGGAACCGCTTGCGATGCGCCGGCGCCGCGATCCGTTCAACAATTTCGGATTGCGCCGCTCGGCCATGGTCATCGAAAGGATGATCGCTTCCTGGCGGGCGATGAGCTTGTCATCAAGGTTGGCCTCGGAAATCTGTTTCTTGATCTTGCCGGCGCCGGGCAACATGCCGAGCAGGCCGCTCAAGTCGCCCATCTTACGCAACTGCTTGAACTGAGACGCCATGTCTTCGAGGGTGAATTTTCCCTTGGCCATTTTTTTAGCCATTTTTTCGGCGTCTTCGCGGTCGATGACGTCGGCGGCCTTCTCGACCAGGCCGACCACGTCGCCCTGACCGAGGATGCGCCCGGCGATACGCCGGGCCTGGAAGGTCTCCAATTCATCGAGCTTCTCGCCGACGCCCAGCACCTTGATCGGGCATCCGCTCACCGCCCGCATGCTCAGGGCCGCGCCGCCGCGCGCGTCGCCATCGACCCGGGTCAACGCGATGCCGGTGATCCCCACCTTTTCCTTGAATTCCTTGGCGACGGCGACGGCGTCCTGACCGGTCATGGCGTCGGTGACGAGAAGGGTTTCGGTCGGGTTGACAGCGGCGCTGATCTCGCTCACCTCAGCCATCAATTCCGCATCGATATGGAGCCGCCCGGCGGTATCTAAGACAACCACATCGAAGCCTTCGCGCCGGGCCGTTTCCATGGCCCGCTTGGCGATGGCCAGCGGCCTTTCGCCCATGACCACGGGCAGGGTCGGAACCTCGGCCTGCTCGCCAAGAACGGCCAGTTGTTTTTGCGCGGCGGGACGGTAAATGTCGAGCGACGCCATCAGGACTTTCTTTTTCTCGCGCTTCCTGATCCTCAAGGCCAGCTTGGCGCTGGTGGTCGTCTTGCCCGACCCCTGCAACCCGACCATGAGAACGCAGACCGGCGAGACACCCGCCAGATTGACCCCGGCCCCGGAAGACAGGATGTCTTCGGGCAGGTCTTCTTCACCGCCCGAGAGCATCCCGACCAGATGGTCGTGGACGATCTTGACCACCATCTGGCCCGGACTGACGCTGCGCAACACCTTCTCGCCGACGGCGCTTTCGCGCACCGAGGCGATAAAGTCCTTGACCACGCCAAGGGCCACGTCGGCTTCCAGCAAGGCGATGCGGACCTCGCGGAGCGCCGTGTCCACATCGGATTCCGACAGCGCGCCGCGTTTGCCCAGCGCCTCGAAGATATCGCCTAGTTTGCTTGTCAGGCCGTCGAACATGTCATCTTTCCAAGTGGAAACCGGGTAAACCCAAAAAACGCCAGTGCGCGAAACTCGCGGACTGGCGGCGCTCCTCGGAGCGTCGTAAAAACCTTGTTTTAATCAGTCGCGAAATCTAGTTCCCGCCTCGCCCGCCGTCAAGTCATCCTTTTCCAACCGCGCCACGGACAAGGAAAAAGAAGCATCATTTGAGGAAATACCATAGGTTTTTTGTGGCTTTGTCTAAACATGTATGCAAATATTCCGTATGGGGGATACGGTTAACGGGTGCAACAAACGCCAACCTGGAACCGTACATAATAATACATATAAGGAAGGCGCTCGTGAGCGCTATTGCAAGGGTGACGTACGGGCGCTCCGAATAAAGCAGGGAGAACGATACCGGTCATGAGACGGCGCGCATATATTGACGGGCCCGACCCCATTGACGTTTTCGTCGGTTCGCGTGTGCGCACGCGGCGCGTCGGGCTCAGGTTGAGCCAGACAAAACTCGGCGATGCGCTCGGCATCACCTTTCAGCAAATCCAGAAATACGAAAACGGCGCCAACCGCATCGGCGCCAGCAACCTTTATAAAATCGCCAAAACACTCGGCGTCGAGGTCTCGTACTTCTTCCAGGACATGCCCAAAGACGTCTCTGAGCCGGGCGGCGGGGGCAAGCAAAAAGAAAAGGGCGACGGCCTTTCGGACCAGCCGGTGGCTGTTTTCGAACACGATCCCATGAATTCCCGGGAAGCCATCAACCTGATGCATAATTTCTTTCGTATCAAAAACGAGAAAATCCGCAGACGCCTCTTCAATTTCGTCAAAACACTCGCCAATTCCGAAGACGGGGAATAGCCGCAACTCGAGCCCCGGTTCTCCAAAAAATAGCTTTCCACGCTTTTCATTTGATTTTTCATACCCCCATGATACACCTATCAGGGTATATTGTAAATGACTACAATTTGTTGGTGCATTTCAGCCATCCTATTCCTGGAAAAACCATGCCCCACCCTTCGTCCCGCTCAATAGACCTTTATATTGGCAGACGTTTGCGCAAGCGCCGCCGTGAATTGGGCCTCAGCGGAAAGACGGTGGGGCGGGCCGTCGGTCTGAC
>CAJXGZ010000282.1 GCA_913053795.1 uncultured Rhodospirillales bacterium
AACCGGACAGTAGTGGGGATGGTCCGGGGATGACGGGGATCAGAGGTCAGAGGTTAGAGCTGCTCCTCTTGGTCTTGGGAGCGGCTACCAAATTTTTTGTTGCGGGGAAAGCTCCATAGGTTTCTTAACCTTTGGGGGTTTCGCCGGCTTAGGCGCGGGCTCCACCACCGACTTGATGTTCTTACAGTCCAGCACCCAGACGTCGTAGACCGGGTGCTCCATGGCGGAAAGGGCCGGGCTGGAGGCGAACATCCATCCCCTGAAGGCCTCCATCGCCGATTCGCCTTCCCGCACTTCCCAGATATCGAGGAAGGCGGCGCTTTCCGGGGTTTCCTCGGGCGGTTTCTTGTCACAGACGCGGGCGATGATCTCCAAGGCGCCGAAGCGCACCGTCTCGCCCACCGGCGCCTTGATGGTGGAGACCCGGGCCGTCACCTTGTCCATGCCCTGGAGAATGGCGGTGTCATAGAGCTCGGCCAGCGCCGGCCGCCAGACAAGGACGGACGCCGCCATCAAGGCGATCAGGCTAAATATGTTCAATGCATTGAAAGACAAGGGCGCTCCCCAGACTTACGGCGAATCTCCACCGTTATCATCGCCGCCGGTGGCCAGGAAGATGATCTCGCCCACCTGGTCCTCCAAGGACCTGAAGTCATTGGTTTTGGTAATCTTGCCGCCCGGTTTGATGAAGGTCTTTTTCGTTCCCGGCTCCAGGCGCACGTACTTGCCGCCCAGCATTCCCTCGCTGGCGATAGTGGCGACGGTGTCGTCGGGCAATTGGACTTTGGCGGAAATGGACATGCTGACCTCGGCGTCGAAGGTCTCGGGATTCAATCTGTGATTCTTCACCGTGCCCACCTTGATGCCGTTGACGCGCACGTCGCTGCCCTTGTTCAAGCCGCCGATCTTGTAGAACACGGCGGAGATGTTATAGCCCTCCACCGCCCCGACCTCGGCTGTGTCGTAGGCAAAGTAAACGAACCCGGCGGCGACCAAAAGCACCACGGCGCCCAATACGGTTTCAACGGCGTTCCTTTTCATGTCTTACTCTTTTCTCTTATCGGCGGCGTCCGCCTTTTCACGCAGTTTCCTGCGATTCGCCTTGCCTTGCGAAATGATGAGCTCCAACAGCTCGGAAACAATCACGGCGTCCTGGGTGAAGGAGATTTCATCCCCCTCGGCCAGGATTTCATCTTCGCCGCCGGGCTCAAGCACGATGTACTTGGCGCCGAACAGGCCGTTGGTGTGGATGGCCGCCGAGGTGTCGGTGGGCAATTGGACGTCGGAATCGATCTTCAAGGTCAGAACCGCCCGGTAATGCTCATCCAGCCGCTGGCTTTCGACGACGCCCACCTTGATGCCGCCGAGGCGCACGTCGCCGCCGTCGGCCAAGCCGTCGATGCGGTTGAAGGTGGCGTCGAGCAAATAGTCAATGCCGGTGGCCTTGTCCCTCACCTCTCCGCCGACGTAAAGCACCGCCAGCAACAGGCCGCCCACCGCCAGGGTCGCCGCGCCGACCGTCATTTCCCTTGTATCGGTTTTCATTGGGGCGCCTGCTCCGGTTTCAAGGACTGGGGCTTCCAAGACTGGTAATCGCCAGACGACGCAGCCCGCGCGCCGCCCCTCAAATCATGGCCGGACGGCATATAGGCCCCCGCCGCCCCGCTCAAGTTGGGCAGGTGCTCCTTTCGCCACGGCTTGACCTGGTCGGCGCTTTCATTAAGCGGCCCAGGAAGGGGTTCTGGCGACGTGTGATGAAGCCAGGCGCGCCACTCGGGCGGAACCTTGGACGCCTCGGCCTTGCCTTTGTAGATAACCCACCGGCGCTCCCTGCCGTGGAGCTTTGCGCCCGCGCCGCGGTAATAGCGGTTGCCGAACCCGTCCTTGCCGACGAGATCTCCCTTGAGCAGGGTGTAGAGAATCGTTCCGGTTTTCATCCCAATTCCATCCAACGGGGAATGTTTCTAAAGCGGCGCCAATATGGCATTTGCCGCATCGTTCGTCCAGTCCGTCCACACATCTTAAGAAATTGTAAACTTTTTTCCATTAATACACAAAATGTTGTTGCTTAATTACTTTTTTTAGCTACATATTGTGTTATTGAGTTTTTCGATCTGGAGGGGCTGGGAATTTGACGCATGGCTGGCTTGACGGCGTGAGAGCCATGTTTTCTGAGGGGGGATTTATGCGTATAACGCGGCTATTCACAAAAAAGGGCGAATCGCTTTACGATTCAATCGAGTTCAGCATCACGTCCAGCGAAATTAAGAACCCCGACGGATCGGTGGTGTTCCATCTGGAGGAGATGGAAATTCCCACTTCATGGTCCCAGGTGGCCTGTGATGTCCTCGCTCAGAAATATTTCCGCAAGGCGGGCGTTCCGGCCAAGCTGAAAAAAGTGGAGGAAAACGACGTCCCCTCCTGGCTGTGGCGCAGCGTTGCCGACCAAAAAGCCCTTAAACGCCTTCCCAAGAACAAGCGCTCCGGCGGCGAAACCAGCGTCAAACAGGTGTTCGACCGCATGGTGGGGACCTGGACCTATTGGGGATGGAAGGGCGGCTTTTTTGATTCGGAAGCCGACGCCCACGCCTATCATGATGAAATGCGCTACATGCTGTGCGCTCAAATGGGCGCGCCCAATTCTCCCCAGTGGTTCAACACCGGCCTTCACTGGGCCTACGGCATCGACAGCAAAGCCCAGGGTCACTCCTATGTGGATTTCCGCAGCGGCGAGTTGACCGCCTCTCAATCGGCCTACGAGCATCCCCAGCCCCACGCCTGCTTTATTCAGGGCATCAACGACGATCTGGTCAATGACGGCGGCATCATGGATTTGTGGGTGCGCGAGGCGCGCCTGTTCAAATACGGCTCGGGCACGGGCTCGAATTTCTCCTATCTGCGCGGCGAGAATGAACCCCTTTCGGGCGGCGGCAAATCCTCAGGATTGATGAGCTTCCTGAAGATCGGCGACCGGGCGGCCGGCGCCATCAAGTCCGGCGGCACGACGCGGCGCGCGGCGAAGATGGTGGTCGTCGATGTGGATCACCCCGATATCGAAAAATACATCAACTGGAAGGTGAAGGAGGAGCAGAAGGTCGCCGCCCTCGTCACCGGATCGAAGATCTGCGCCGAGCGCCTGAGCGCGGTCATGCGCGCCTGCGTCAATTGCGACGCCGATGGCGACGACTGCTTCGAACCCAAGAAAAACCCGGCGCTGAAGCGCGAGATTCGCGCGGCGCGCAAGGCGCTGGTTCCGGACAATTACATTCAGCGCGTGATTCAGTTCGCCCGGCAGGGATATGAGTCGATCGACTTCCAGACTTACGACACCGATTGGGATTCGGAAGCCTATCTGACGGTA
>CAJXGZ010000283.1 GCA_913053795.1 uncultured Rhodospirillales bacterium
GGGGCTGGCCCGACGCGGCTTGGGTCCGGCGTCGGACGAACTTCTTAAATATGACAAGCAAAAACGAGAAGCCCAAACCCGCGCCCAGGACATCCAGGCCCGGCGCAACAAGGCGGCCAAGGCCATCGGCGACGCCAAGGCCAAGGGCGAGGACGCTTCGGAACTGATCGCCGAGGTCTCGCGCTCCAAGGACCAACAGGCCAAGGCCGAGGAAGAGGCCAGGAAGGCGGAGGATGTGTTGGAGGGAGGGCTTGCCGCTCTCCCCAATATTCCCGCCGGCGACGTTCCCGACGGCATGGACGAATCCCATAACCGCGAGGAGCGCAAGGTGGGCGATCCAACCTCCTTTGATTTTGCGCCCAAGGAGCATTTCGACATCGGCGAGGCCTTGGGCATGATGGACTTTGAAACCGCCGCCAGGATGTCGGGCGCCCGCTTCGTTGTTTTGTCCGGCGCCCTGGCCCGCATGGAGCGGGCGCTGGCCGCCTTCATGCTGGACATGCATACGGGTGAGTTCGGCTACTTAGAGGTCAACCCCCCGGCCCTGGTCCGCGACGCCGCCCTGTTCGGAACCGGGCAGCTGCCAAAGTTCGCCGAGGACTTGTTTAGGACCGAAGAAGGCTATTGGCTGATCCCCACGGCGGAAGTTCCGCTGACCAACATGGCCGCCGGGGAAATCCTGGACGCGGCGGCCTTGCCCAAGCGCTTTACCGCCATGACCTGGTGCTTCCGCTCGGAAGCGGGCTCGGCGGGCAAGGACACGCGGGGCATGATCCGCCAGCACCAATTCTCCAAGGTTGAGCTGGTCTCGGTCGTCCATCCCGGCAAATCGGGCGAAGAGCTGACACGCATGCTGGCTTGCGCCGAGGAGGTTCTGAAACGGCTCAAGCTGCCCTACCGGGTGGTGACCTTGTGCCCAGGCGACATGGGATTTTCGGCGCAAAAGACCTACGACATCGAGGTCTGGCTGCCGGGCCAGGGGCGCTACCGTGAAATCTCCAGTTGCTCCAACTGCGGCGATTTTCAAGCAAGGCGCATGAAGGCCCGCTTCCGCCCTGAAGGCGCCAAGGAAACCCGCTTCGTCCATACCCTCAACGGCTCCGGCCTGGCCATCGGGCGCACCCTGATCGCGGTGCTGGAGAACTATCAAAGGGAAGACGGCTCGGTCCAGGTTCCCGAACCTTTAAGGCCCTACATGGGGGGAATGGAGGTTATTACGAGTGATAAATAAGCCTCTGAAGCAGGCGCGAGTCCTGATCTCCAACGATGACGGCATCGAATCGCCGGGACTGCGGACGCTGGTGCGGATCATGGAGAAATTGGCCGCCGAAGTGTGGGTCTCGGCCCCGGAAAGCGAACAGAGCGCCGCCAGCCATTCCCTGACCCTGCGCCGGCCTTTGCGCATTCGCAAGGTCTCAGCCCGCCGCTTCGCCGTCGACGGCACTCCCACCGACTGCGTGCTGATGGGGATCAACAAGATCATGCGCGATTGCCGTCCCGACCTGGTGCTGTCGGGCGTCAACCGCGGCGGCAATCTCGGCGAGGACGTCACCTACTCGGGCACCGTGGCGGCGGCCATGGAGGGATCCCTGCTCGGCGTCCCGGCCATCGCCTTCAGCCAAGTGACCGAGGACCGGGGAAAGCCCAGATGGTCGGTGGCCGAGAAATGGGCGCCCAGGGTGCTGGAGCTTTTGAGCGGCGCCGAGTGGCCCAGCAACACCCTGATCAACGTAAATTTTCCAGACGTCGCCGCCGACGCCGTCACCGGCATGGAAGCCGTCATGCAAGGACGCCGCAAGATCGGCGACGAGATGGCGGAGGGCGTCGACCCGCGCGGCGAGAACTATTACTGGATCGGCGCCCGGCGCTCGGAGGACCGCTTCAAGCCGGGCACCGACCTTGAGGCGGTGAACCGGGGCGCGGTGGCGTTGACGCCCCTGACCCTTGACCTCACCCACAAGCCGAGCCTGAAGACGCTGAAGGCCATGTTGTCATGAACCTGGAAACCGCCCCGGACACTGGCGCAAACATAGGCCCAAACTCAGGCCCAAACTCAGGCATGGCCCGCTTGATGCAAGAGTTGCGCGAAGGCGGCGTCGCCGACGAGCGGGTGCTGTCCGTCATCGAGCGGACGCCGCGCGGGCTTTTCGTTCCGGCCCCTTTCGCCGCCAAGGCCTTCGACAACGTCGCCCTTCCCATCGGCCACCACCAGACGGTGAGCCAGCCCCTGGTGGTGGCCCGCATGACCCAGGCTCTCGACGTCGGCGAGCGCATGAAGGTTCTGGAGGTGGGCGCCGGTTCGGGCTACCAGGGGGCCATTTTGGCTAGGCTGTGCCGCCGCCTTTACGCCATCGAACGTTACGCCGGCTTGCTGGAGGAGGCGGAAAAGCGTTGGGCGCGTTTGCGCATTTCCAACATCACGGCGCTCCACGGCGACGGCAGCCTCGGCTGGCCCGAGCAGGCGCCGTTTGACCGCATCATGGTCACCGCCGCCGCCGCCGACATGCCGCCGGTGCTGCTGGAGCAATTGGCGGTGGGCGGGCTGATGGTGGTTCCGGTGGGCGACGGCGACCACGACCAGCGCCTGGAGCTGGTCCGCCGCACCGGGGACGGCGTCGAAACCGAGGACCTGGGCCCGGTGCGCTTCGTCCCCCTGATCGACGGCAAGGCGGAGCATTTATGAAACGCGCTCTTTTCATATTTTTTGGCGCCATACCTTTGCTGTTAGCGCTGCTGCTGGCCGCCTGCGACCGGTCCCCGTGGCCCCCGGTCCGGAACGCCAGCCGTTCGGCGTCCCAGCAACAAGGCTGGAGCAGCGCCCCATTCGCCGGGGCTTCGGCGGCGGTGGCGGGCAAGGGGGACACGGTCTATATCCTTTCGCGCCGTCACGGGGTGTCCATCCGCGCCATTATCGAGGCCAACCGCCTCAAGCCGCCCTATCACCTGATGGTCGGGCAAAGGGTGGTCCTGCCCCGCGAAGCCCGCCACGTTGTCAGGCTCGGCGACACCCTTTACAGCATTTCCAGGACCTACAACGTCGACACCTACGCCCTGGCCCGCGCCAACGGCGTCAAGCCGCCCTACACCATCATTGCCGGGGAGTCCTTGCGGATTCCCAATCTAAAGCCCAATCCAAGGCCCAATCCAAGGCAAGCCGCGGCCAAGAAAGCGGCGTCCCGCAAGAAAGCCCCGCCCAAGAAAACCTACATCGCCGCCATCAGGAACCCCAAGTCCAGGCCGCCCACCGGCGCGCCGGGACCTCGAAGCGGCAGGGGTTTCCTGTGGCCGGTCAAGGGCAAGGTGGTTTCCGGCTACGGCCCCCGGGCGAAGGGGCTTTATAACGACGGCATCGACATTTCGG
>CAJXGZ010000284.1 GCA_913053795.1 uncultured Rhodospirillales bacterium
CTGCGCTATTCTTTCCAAACCAAAGGGCATCATTTGAATGAGTCTGGACCCTAGGCCTTGATCCCCTCTACAACATCGGCGTCAAGACCGGCGGCGCCACCGGCGGCTCGGCGATGCTGGCCGGCGCCATGGCGGTGGCGTCCGGTTACGCCGACGCCGTGCTGGTCATGGGCTGGGAGCGCATGGACGAGGTCGACACCCGCACCGGCAACTTCTACATCTCGACCGCCGCCTGCAAGGATTTCGAGACGCGGCTGGGGCGCATTTAATCGTCCTACTACGCCCCCATGGCGAACCGCTTCATGGAGATGTACGGCTTGTCCGAGACCACCCGGGCCATGGTCGCCGTCAAGAACCGCGGCTACGCCGTCTCCAACCCCTTCGCCCAGCAGCCCGGACATCACACCACCGAAGAGGTTCTAAGCTCGCGCATGCCGGCCTATCCGCTTCGCTTCCTTGAGTGCTGCCCCACGAGGCCCCGGGCATGTACGACGCGCTGCTTACGGCCATGCGCTCCTTTTGTCCGGCGAGCTGGTGGTTGATGTCAGCCAGCTGTCTGAACAGGACGGCTTTGTGCGCATCGTCGGTTTTGGCGGCCTTATAGCTCAATTCCTTGGCCTCGCCGTAATATTTCTGGGCGTAGCCCACGAATTCATCGTGAAGTTGTTGCGGCGTCGGCCCTTTGTCCTTGCCTTCGGCCATGGCCGGAGAGGCGACGGCCAAGAACAGCGCCGCCATAAATAATTACTTCATGGGGATATTTCGCCTTTCGATCAATAGGGAGGGGGCTTTTAGGATACGAAGGATCAGGCCTTTTGTCCGTGACTCCGGTCACTAGAAAATCGAAAAAAAGGCGGGAACGCGCTCATCGAGCCGGTTAAGGCCGAACCGCTTGGCCAGTTCAAAGGCTTCTTGGAAATCCCGCCCGGACGGCCTCAGCCGTAATTCAGGATAGCCGCTGGCCCTGTGGCAGGGCCGGTATTGGGACAGGATGTTGAGGTAGGTGTTGACGGAGATTTCCTCGGCCAGGAAACGCATGACCTCTTCGCTTCCCGCCAGACCGCCCGGCAACACCAGGTGACGGACCAGTAAGCCCCTCTCGGCGACGCCCTTTTCATCCAGGATCAAGTCGCCCACCTGCCGGTGCATTTCCCTGACGGCGGCCTGGTTGCGCGCGGCGTAGCCGCGGATTTTCGAGTATTTGCGGGCGCGGACGGTACAGCCGTATTTGAGGTCGGGCATATAGATGTCGATGACGCCGTCCAGCAGCTTAAGCGCCTCGGCTGAATCAAAGCCGCCGGTGTTGTAGACCAGCGGCAGGGAGAGCCCCGCCTCGGCGGCGAAAACCAGCGCTTCCAGTATCTGGGCGACCACATGGCTGGGACTGACGAAATTGATGTTGTGGCAGCCTTGGCGCTGAAGGGCCAGCATCATCGCCGCCAGTTGCTCGGGCCCGGTCTTTGCCCCTTCTCCTTGCCCCTCCCCTGGCCCCTCCCCTGGCCCCTCCCCTGGCCAACTGATGTCGAAATTCTGGCAAAAGACGCAGCGCATGTTGCACCAGGTGAAGAAAATGGTTCCGGAACCGTTGCGCCCGCTTAAAGGAGCCTCCTCGCCATGGTGGGGGCCGAACGAACTCACCTGCGCTTTCTCGCCGGTGCGGCAAACGGCGCCGCGGACGCCTTCAAGCCTGTTCACATGACAATAGCGGGCGCAGAGGCCGCAGTCTTTCAAGGCCTCGCGGGCCAGCCGCGCCCGTTCGGCCAGTTCGCCCGATTGCAGAAGCCCGAGATAAGCCGGTTCGAATGTCTTTAGGTGGTCCATGGCGGCGGGAATTGTAGCACATCCCCGGCGCCTGGCCCGGCGCCTGGATTAGCAATGGCTACTTGCTGGTGGCGATGAAGACCAAGGAAATGTCCGTTAAAGGCACAGACGGAAAGGCGGACGCGTGATGTTGCTGGGCGGGTCAGGCCAGGTCGTCAAGGGTAACGTTCAGGGCGGCGGCAAGGGATTTCATGGTGGTCATGGTTCCGTCGCGCTTGCCGGTTTCGATTTGGGACAGGTAGGCGGGCGACACGTCGGCGTACTTGGCTAGGGATTGGATGGTCAGGCCGCGCAGGTTGCGGTAGACGCGCACGGGGTTTTCTCCGGCCAGCAGGCGGTCGGCGAATTCCTCTGGGATCAATTCATCCTCGCCGCTGGCCAGGTCGCGCTTGGCGCGGTCATAGGCGGCGGCGTCGGCGCGGGCCTCGGCGGCGCAGGTCAGGGCGTCGTATTCCTGGCGGGGGATCACCACCACGTCGGAAACGGCCTGATCAAAGTGGATGGTTTTTTGCTTGTTCATGGCGTGTCCTTTCTAGTCGTATATCTCGCCGCGATGGCCGATGTTCAAGATGTTCATTGTATCGGCGGAGAGTTCAAAAATCACCCGCACGCCGCCAACGCGAAGTTTGTAGCCGTCGCGGCCCTGGAGCTTGCTTACGTTGTTGGCCAGGGCGGCGGGGGTCTTGGCGTAGGTCTTGATCTTGTCGATGACGCGGGCCTTTTCGTTGGCGGGAGCCTGATTCAAGAACTTAATGGCTTTTTTGCTATACGCTATTTTCATTGCTTACATATAATAGCAAATTGCGAACATAAGTCAAGAAGAAAGATTAACAAAATGCAAATTATTTTATTTGCATTTTGTTACATCCGCCGGAAGAATGTGAAATATCTGCTGAATCTTAATACTGATTATCCCAGACTCACCTTAAAAGAGGTCTGGAATAAGGCCGAAAAACAGGAACTGCCTGATTGGTGGAACCCCTGTAAGCGGTGGAAGAATGACGGGCTGATTGCCATCGCCTATGGGGCGGCGATTATTGTGCCGCCTGTGGTCGTTTTGGGTTTCATTTGGAAGTGGTACTCATAAACGATGGTTTTAGAGCGGGAATTATAGCACATCCCCGGCGCCTGGCCCGGCGCCTGACCCGGCGCCTGGATTGGCAATGGCTACTTTGTGGTGGCGATGAAAACGCCGTCCCAGCCGGGCGGCGGCGGGTTTTTCCGGTAGGCGGCGACGCGTTCTTCGTAAAGGTCGAAAAGACCGGCGATCCTGAACTCGCCCATACGGCCGCGGCAAACCTTGATCTGCTCTTCGGCCTTATCCCACTGCTGGGCGCGGTAGGCTAAGAGCATCTGTTCGGCGGACGCCTTCAAGGCGGCGAACGCCTTGTCTTCGGCCATCTTCCCGTCACCCATCAAGGCGTGGATATGGACCCCCTCGGTCTTGCCCTTCACCTGGATGAAGTCGAGATCGATGACCGCCAAATCGGCGGCCAGGGCCTTGGTGGTGGGACCGATGACGATGTCGACGCCG
>CAJXGZ010000285.1 GCA_913053795.1 uncultured Rhodospirillales bacterium
TTCCGGCCGTGGCCATGTTGAGGGCCTTGATCTCGGCCGTGGTCACTTCGTTTTTGTTGAAATTGGAGGAGTCGAGATTCAGCCACGCCACATAGTCGGCGACGACGATTTTGCCTTGCCGGCCGGCGTTGACGCGTCTTGCGGCGTCAAGGTCTCCCGCCACTTTGTCTTTGACCAGGGTGACGCCCCAGCCTTTAAGCATTTTGTCAAAGTCGGAGGGGCCGGCGCTGACCACCATCTGGGAGCCGCTCAGGATCTCAATCTCGGCGTTGGGATCGACAAAGACAAGCGCCCTGCCGCCGCTGAGCACAAACTGGTCGATGGCGTAAAGGGTCTTCTCGTCGATGTTCTTGGGGTGGACGATCATCAAGATGTCGACGTCGGGAGGAATGACCCCGCCTTTAGGCTTGACGGTGACAATGTCGAAGAATTCCCTTATCTGGTCCATGACCAGCCAAGACGCCGAACGCCGCCGCCCTTCCTTGTCCTTGGCCCCGTCGATGGGAAGCGAGCTGAGCAGGCCCACAACCTTCTTTTGGGGGTTGGCCAGGGTATGGATGAGCTTGGTCAGGTCGTATTCGATGAACTGTTCGCGCTCGCGGTTGAAGAAGGAGATGATCCCCAGTCCGTCGGTGCTGTTGGTGGCGGCCAGTCCGAAATACCCGAGGTCGCCGACGCTGTTGATGGGCGCCCCCTTAAGGCCATAGGCGACGGCGCGGTCCTCGGCGTCGCTGAAGGGTTCGGGGTTGACCAGCTCCAGGCGCAGCATGCCGCCCGAGATATCCCGGTACTGCTCCAGCAGCTCACGCAAGCGGGTAAAGTAGGTGGCGTGAAGGGGACTGCGCTCGCCAAGAATTTTGGAGAAATAAAGCCGCGCCGTGATCGGCTCCTCGAGCGCGCTTAACACCTTCCGCGTGCCCTCCGAGATGCTGTAGAGCTTGTCCTCGGTCAGGTCCAGGCGCAGGGAGTTGAAGGCGGCGTTGGAAAAAATGTTCACCGCCAGGAGCAGCACGGCGGCGAGAGCAAGCCCCGCCAGGGTGATTTTCGTCCGGTCCATGGTTTTCGGGTGTTTCACGAATCCTCTCCTCAAGCGGCCTTTCTAAGGTCGACGGCGGCGACGTTGGCGAATAGCCAGAAGACGATCAGCGAGCCATAATAGACGATGTCCCTGAGGTCAATCACGCCTGAGGTCAACGATTGAAAGTGGGTGAGGAAACTGAGCGAGGAGATGACTTCCACCAGAAATTCCGGCGTCCATGCGCGAAAGAAGTTCAACACCAACTCAAGGCTGCTCATGGTGAACAGGAAGCATACGGTGGCGGCGACGATGAAGGCGATGACTTGGTTCCGGGTCAGCGCCGAAACGCAACTGCCGATGGCCAGGAAGGCCCCGGCCATGAACAAGCTGCCCAGATAGCTGGCGATGACGACGCCGTTGTCGGGATCGCCGAGAACATTGATGGTGATCCACATGGGAAAGGTCAGCGCAAGGGCGATGCCGATGAACGCCCAGGCGGCGAAGAATTTGCCGAGCACCGCTTCGGTGGTGGTGACGGGAAGCGTCATCAAAAGCTCAATGGTGCCGGACTTGCGCTCCTCGGCCCACAGCCGCATGGCCACCGCCGGAACCAGCAAAAGGTAAAGCCAAGGATGATAGATGAAAAAGGATTCAAGGTTGGCCAGCCCGCGGTCGAAAAAACGGCCGATGTAGAAGGCGAAGGCGCCGGTGAGGGCCAGGAAGATAACGATGAACACGTAGGCCAGCGGGGTGGCGAAATAGCTGGCGAACTCGCGTCGCGTGATGATCCAAACGTTACGCATCGCCGCTGTCCCTATCCTTACCTTCGGCTCCGCGCATTTTCTTGGAGCCGGTGGTGATGAGCCGGAACACCTCGTCCATGGATCCCTTTTCCACGAACATTTCCTGGACCTCCAGGCCCTTGTCCTTGATCAGGGCGCTGACGTCCGCAGCGATGTCGCTTCCGTCCTTAGGGGAAACGCGAAGCCTGAGGGCGTCGTCGATTTCCTCCACGGCGTCGACGCTAAGGACGTTGGGCAACTTCGCCATTTCGGCTTGGACGATCTTGGCCTTATTCGCGGCGGCCCGGATGATGACGGCGTTGTGGTTGGGGGCTTTGCTGAGAAGCTCGCCGGGGGCGCCGTCGGCGAGCAGGCGGCCGTCGGAGATGATCACCGCGCGCGTGCACACGGCCTCCACCTCCTCCAGGATATGGGTGGAAATGACGATGGCCTTGTCCGCAGCCATGTTGCGGATCAGGGCGCGGACCTGATGTTTCTGGTTGGGGTCCAGGCCGTCGGTGGGTTCGTCCATGATCAGAACTTCCGGATCATGGAGGATCGCCTGGGCCAGGCCGACCCGGCGCTTAAAGCCCTTGGAAAGGGTGTCGATGGATTGGTTGAGGACGCCTTGCAATTCCAGCTTTTCAACCGCGGCGTCGATGCGCTTGCGCCCCTCGGCGCCGTTGAAGCCGCGAATTCGGGAAATGAACTTCAGGAAGGCCTTCGGGGTCATGTCGCCGTATGTGGGCGCTCCCTCGGGCAGATAGCCGATGCGCCGCTTGACTTCCAGCGGGTTCTCGATGACGTCAAAGCCGCTGACCACGGCGGTCCCCGAGGTCGGCGGCAAAAAACCGGTCACCATTTTCATGGTGGTGGATTTTCCGGCGCCGTTGGGGCCGAGGAAACCGAGGACCTCTCCACGCTTGACCGACATGGAGACGTTGTCAACGGCGCACAGGGGACCAAAATTCTTGGTCAAGGAGTGAAGGGCGATCATCTCCATCATATCATGAAGTTTCCATGAGTTTTTAAAGCAACTCGACGAGAAATGCTGGGGTATATTTTTATCGATTTACGTTGTCAAGCTCCAGAACGTGGTTTCTACTCTAGGGCATGGCTGACTGGGCGACAAATTTTATTAAGGGTTTACCGCTTGCCGGCTTGATTCTTCTTGGCGGCGTTAACGGCGCTTGGGCGCAGGAGCGGTGGACCCCATCCTGGGACACCAACAGGTCCGTCTTCTGGGCGGACCTGGGTTCCGCGCGCAGCAAGTATTCGGCGCAGGGAGAATGGATGCGGCTGCAAAGGAAATACGCTTATCTTTTCGGCGGCGCTTCTCCCTGGTTCGAGGAAACGCGAGTCGCCAACCTGGGCGCTTTCGTGCGCATCACCGTTGGTCCATTCGCAAGCAAACAGGCCGCCACCGCCATTTGCTCCGAAATCATCCGCAACGGCGATACCTGCATGGTGAAAATACGCTGGTGAACTTTTCGTCTAGAGCATTTCCGGACCAAATTGACCCATTCCGTCAGAGCAATTTTGGTTCAT
>CAJXGZ010000286.1 GCA_913053795.1 uncultured Rhodospirillales bacterium
CTTTGTGCCGGGCGGCGTGAGCGCGCCGCCATTCTTCATGTACGGCGCCCGCACGCCCTTTTGATCTTCGGGCAACGCCAATAGAGATTTTGAATCATAGGGAGGCTTAAGGCGGTAAAAGGCGTTGGGGTCCATGAAATATCCGTCTTTCGGCGTCACCCCCCTGCCGTCGTTGGACCATTCGGGAAAGGCGCTGTAAAGGATGGCGAAATGCAGGGCGTCGCGGCGCTCTCTCCTGCCCATTTTTCCGGTGTTGCTAGTTTTGCCGATTTCATCGCCCATCTTGACTCTCGCGCCGATGGGCAGTGGAGACATCTCCCGAAGATGGGTGTACTGGGAATAGGTCCAGTACTTAAGGCCCGTCTGCTCCGGCGTGTGCCGCAACATGACCTCTATCCCTTTTTTGCTGCGCTTGTTCCTGAAGCGGCCGACAACGACGCCATCGGAAATAGCCCGTATGGGCGTACCCATTGGACGCGGGATGTCGATGCCTTTGTGCAACGCCTCCCTTTCGCGTTTGTAGGTATAGTCGATGGCCCATTGTTCGCTGTCGATTTCGGGACAATCGGCGCCGCCGATAAATTTCGGATAGAGGCCCGTTTCGATGACGCCCCTGGCTTTTTGTATGGCCACGTTCCCGCGGCCGCCGCCGCCTTTATACTTGCCGGCCATTTTGCGGATTTTATCATCGATCTCGCTGGGCGCTACAAAACCGTCGAGTTCCTTACATTCCTCACACGGCTTTGACCGGCGCGCGCCCCCCTCCGGCGCCGCCAGCATTCCCGCAACGGCCACAATCAAGCCGGTCATCAGAATGTTCCTCTTGATCATGGGATTTCCTCCTCTGGCGCGGCCTTGGACAGGTCATGAATATTACCAAGGATAAAACGGTATAAGATAGGGGAGGTTTATTATGCGATTTACGCAGGGCGCAAGGGCGGGGTCAGGTCTTGCATTGTAGCATCTGAAAAATTGCGCAAATGCTAAAATGCAAGACCTGACCCCGCATTCTGACCCCACATTCCCACACTCTGCCCTCTGCCCTCTGATCTCTGAGCGCCTCTCACGGCGCGTCCTCCTCCTCGATTTCGGGGTTTTCGAAGAAGCGGAAGGCGTCGACGCCTTGGAGAACGACGCCGTCGAAGCCTTGGGCGATGACCCCGTAGATGTAGGACTGGGCGCCGCCGCTAATCACTTGCCGCCACTCCTGGCGCCAGTACTGGACCCGGTGCTTGTCCGGGTTGTCGCGGTGCGGCGCGGTGATCCACAGCGGCGAGCCCTCGCGCCAGTGATCTTTCCAATAGTACCGGTAGCTGGCGGCGGAGCCGATGTCGATGCGCGCCAGCACCAGGCGCCGGCCGCCGATCTTTTTGTACTTCAGGGTCTCGACGGCGCGCTTGGAGAGGGCTTCGCGCCCATGGAAGACGTCGACGATAAGCGCGTCGTAATTGTGCGCGTGCATCTTCATGGTGAATTCGTCCTGGCGCCCGAAGGCGCTGGAATCGGCGAGAACCAAAAAGTTCCGCGCATCCCCGAGAGACAGGATGGAGTTGGGATTTTCGGCAAAGGGGCGCGCCGGGTATGGGGGGATGGCGTTGAGCCTATCCATGGGCTTAGGAGCGGCGAAGGGAGTGAAACCCAGGGCGGCGTTGAGGCGGTGGGCCTCGTCGATCTTCTTGGCCTTCTTGGCGTACTCGACAACCAGCACCTTGAGCCCCGCCGCCTTGGCCTGTTCGGCGCGCTTGAGCCGGGCCTTTTGCTTGTCCTTGCCCAACGGCTTGCCACGGGGGAAAAACAAGCCCACCACCAGCACCCCGTCGATGGCGCGCATATAGGCTTGGGCGGGCGCCGTCCGCTCCGGGTTGGTTACGTCCCGCTTGACCAGCAGTTCGAGACCGTTCTCGGGGATGACGATGAAATTGGGATTAAGCTTGCGGGCGTAGGCGCTGACGCTTTGCACGAACTTGCGCATCTGCTCGCGCAGGTCGATGACCGCGGCCCCGGCGGCAAGCGGGGTGATGGCCGGGGCGATGGCCGGGACGGCTTTTTGAGCCCAGGCGGTGGGAACTCCCGTCAAAAGAAAAACCGAAACGGCGATTATGTATCTCATTATTGCTCCGCTGTTGCTAGGCCTCACGGCTTATTCAACCATTGCCGCCGCCTCTTCGGCGATGGCGAGGGTGGCGGTGAGTCCGGGCGACTCTATGCCGAAAAGATTAATCAACCCCTTAACGCCGTGAACTTCCTCGCCTTGGATGACGAAATCGCACACCGGCTCTCCCGGGGCCTGGATCTTGGGGCGGATTCCGGCGTAGCCCGGCTGCAGGGCGCCGTCCGGCAGCCCGGGCCAGTAGCGGCGGATGGCTTTCTCGAACGCCGGGGCGCGGCTTTCATCGACCTCGTAGTCGACTACCTCCACCCACTCAACGTCGGGGCCGAAGCGGGCCAGGCCGCCAAGGTCCAAGGTAAAGTGCATGCCCAGGCTGGCGTCGCCGGGGGCCGGGTAAATCAGACGCGAAAAAGGCGCCCGGCCCGGCAGGTAGAAATAACTGCCCTTGGCTAAATGAAGGGTTGGAACGAATTCAGGCTTGAGCCCCCGGATGGCGGACGCCACCCTTTGCGCCTGAAGCCCGGCGCAGTTGACCGCATGGCGGCAATGAAGCGTCATCGGAGCGGCGCCGCCGACCTCCAGCAGGACGCCGCCGCCGCCCCCGTCCGTGATCTCGCCGCCCGTCACCGGGCTGTTGTAGGCGATGGCCGCGCCGTTGGCCTCGGCCTCGCCCAGCAGGCTCAGCATCAGGGCGTGGGAATCAAGGATGCCCGTGGACGGCGACAGCAGCGCCCCCTTGCAATCGAGGTTGGGCTCAAGGGCGTGGGCGGCGGCGGCGCTCAACAACTCCAGATCGTTAACCCCGTTGGCCTCGGCGTTGGCGAGCAGCGCCTTGAGCGTCGCCTGCTCGTCCGCCTCGGTGGCGACGATAAGCTTGGCGCAGCGCCTGTGGCCGATTCCCCGGCTGGCGCAGTAGGCGTAAAGCATCTCCTTGCCGGCGACGCACAGGCGCGCCTTGAGCCCGCCCGGCGGATAGTAAATGCCGGCGTGGATGACCTCGCTGTTGCGCGAACTGACGCCGGTTCCAAAAGCCCCGCCGGCCTCGAGGATCACCGTTTCCAGGCCCTTCAAGGCCAGCGCCCGAGCGACTCCAAGGCCGATGACGCCAGCCCCGATCACCGCGCAGTCAATGGATTCCGGCATGATCTCACTTCTCTCTCGCATGTGACGGACTGTCGATAACAAATTGAATTGACCGCTTTATGTAACATATCAATTGACCGCTTCT
>CAJXGZ010000287.1 GCA_913053795.1 uncultured Rhodospirillales bacterium
CACGCCGAGGGCTACGCCGCCGGCGAAATGAAGCACGGCCCCATCGCCCTTATCGATAAGGACGTGCCGGTGATCGTCATCGCCCCGTCTGACGCCTTGTTCGAAAAAACCGCGTCCAACATGCAAGAGGTCATCGCGCGGGGCGGGCGGGTGATCTTCATCAGCGATTCAGAAGGCGCCAAAAAATTGGGCGGCCTTGCCGCCGCCACCATCGCCATGCCCAAGGTGGACCCCTTCGTCTCGCCCATCCTCAACGCCATCCCGGTGCAGCTGCTGGCCTACCACACGGCGGTCCTCAAAGGCGCCGACATCGACCAGCCGAGAAACTTGGCGAAAAGCGTAACCGTAGAGTAGGGAAAAAAAGAGGGACGGAATTAAGAGTTAATGTTTAACGCCCCTGTGGGTTTTCACCTCGAAATCAAAGGTGACGATGTGCCGGGTTAAAATATCCATAAGGTCCATGAGAGTTTTCCGCCAGGCGTCATTGGTTTCGGAAATACTGCTTTCCGCCTCCGTCAACAGCTGAATAATACTTTTGTGTTCAGCCCTATGGGCGTTCATGCCTGGAAGGCCGTATTGGGAAAACACCCGCTTTTCGTTTTCAAAATGCGTCTCGGTGGCGGAAATAAACGTTAAGAAATGTTTTCGGGTCTCCGCCACGGAAACGTTAGCGATAATGCTGCGTTCAACCTTTTTGGCAAGCCTGTCCAGTTTCTCATGGGCCTCATCAATTTCAGGAATACCAATATTTAAAGACTTTCCAGGGTCAAACACGACCGTCTCCATCAATAAAAGTTCAAGAACTTAAATCAAATCATTCAATTTAATTAGCTATGGGTTTCGTATTTCTAACGGCCTTTCCCGCCCTTCATCTCGCGTTCGTTTATTTGTTTGTGCTTGGCTTGGATGTTTTGAGGCCATTGACTTTTTATATAAGTCAAGACCGACAGGATTTCCACGTCGCTGAGGATTTCTTTGAAACTCGGCATGGCGGATTTGAATTTTTTGGAGTCAAATTCCCGCCCACTGAATTTGGTGTACTTGAAGTTAATGGCGTCGGCGTGGTGCCAAGTGTGGCCGGCGGCGTCATGGGGCGGGGCGGGCAGGGTTCCGTCGGGTTTCTTTTTTCGCCAATTGGGCTGGCCCTCCAGGTTTTCGCCATGGCATTTTGCGCAGTATTGGCCGTAGACCTTTTTGCCGAGCGCGACCATTTCCGCATTGGCGGCGTCCGCGACCAATTTTTTTTCGCCCGCGCCGCCGTCTTGAACGGCTTGGGCGAAGGCCCAGACTGCGGCGGCGGTCACGGCCAGAATTGCGAAGATTATTTTTTTGTTGCGCACGAAACGCCTCCTTGGGAAGTCAAGCGGCTGAAACTAATCATTCCCCCGGCTAGAAGGTCAACGCCAAGAAGTCTATACTTTCGCTCGACGCCAAACCATAACCGCGCGAGGCCGCCATGAAGCTCAAGGACCCTGGACTGTTCAAGCAACAATGCTACGTCCATGGCGTCTGGATCGACGCCGATTCAAAGGGCGTCATGGACGTTCTCAATCCCTCGGACAATTCGGCCCTTGGGACCGCGCCCCGGATGGGAGCCCCCGAGACCCGTCTCGCCATCGCCGCCGCCAACGAAGCTTGGGCCCCATGGCGGGCGCAGACCGCCAAGGCGCGCGCCGACATCCTTAAGGAATGGCATCGCCTGATCATGGCCAACCAAGCGGACCTGGCCCACATAATAACCGCCGAACAGGGCAAGCCCCTGGCCGAGGCGATGGACGAGGTGGCCTACGGCGCCTCTTTCGTCGAGTGGTTCGCCGAGGAGGCCAAGCGGGTCTACGGCGACGTCATCCCCGAGCATCAGTCCGACAAGCGCATCGTCGTCGTCAAGGAGCCCATTGGCGTGGTGGCGGCCATCACGCCTTGGAACTTCCCGATCGCCATGATCACCCGCAAGTGCGCGCCGGCCCTGGCGGCGGGCTGCCCGGTGGTGATCAAGCCGGCCAGCGCGACGCCCTTTTCCGCCCTGGCCTTGGCGGAGCTGGCCGATCGCGCGAGGATTCCCCCCGGCGTCCTCAACGTGGTCACCGGATCGGCGGGCGACATCGGGGCTGAATTGACGTCCAACCCCTTGGTGCGCAAGCTCACCTTTACCGGCTCCACCCAAACTGGCAAGCTTTTGATGGCCCAATGCGCGGCCACCGTCAAGAAAGTGTCCCTGGAGCTCGGCGGCAACGCCCCCTTCATCGTTTTCAACGACGCCGATCTCGACGACGCCCTGGAGGGGGCGATGGCGTCCAAATACCGTAACGCCGGCCAGACCTGCGTCTGCGCCAACCGCCTTTTGATCCAGACGCAAGTCTATGACCAATTCGCCGCCATGCTGGCCAAGGAAGCCGCCAAGCTCATGGTGGCGGACGGCTTTAGCGAGGGCGCCCAGCAGGGGCCGCTGATCGACATGGCGGCGGTCGAGAAGGTGGAGGCCCATATCGCCGACGCGACGGCCAAGGGCGCCGAAATTCTGACCGGCGGCAAGCGCCACGCCAACGGCGGAGCCTTCTTCGAGCCGACGGTGCTGGCCGGCGTCACCCCGGAGATGGCGGTGGCGCGGGAGGAAACCTTCGGCCCCGTGGCCCCCCTGTTCCGCTTCGAGACCGAGGCGCAGGCCATATCCATGGCCAACGACACCGAGTTCGGATTGGCCGCCTATTTCTACGCCCGGGACATCGGCCTGGTGTGGCGCCTGTCGGCGGCGCTGGAGTACGGCATCGTCGGCATTAATACGGGCATCATCTCCACCGAGGCGGCCCCCTTCGGCGGCATCAAGGAATCCGGCATCGGCCGCGAGGGCTCCCATTACGGCATGGACGACTTCTTGGAGATCAAATACCTTTGCATGGGCGGATTGGATGCATGAGTTAAGGGCCCATGGCTAAAAAATACGACTATGACCTGATTACCATCGGCGCCGGATCGGGCGGCGTTCGGGCGTCGCGCATGGCGGCCCAGTTCGGCGCCCGCGTCGCCATCGTCGAGGAAAGCCGCGTCGGCGGAACCTGCGTCATCCGCGGCTGCGTGCCCAAGAAGCTGCTCATTTACGGCGCCCACTTCGCCGACGGCTTCGCGGACTCGGCCGGTTTCGGCTGGAATGTTTCCGAGACAGCATTCGACTGGCCGCGGCTGATCACCGCCAAGAACCGCGAGATCGACCGTCTTAACGGCGTCTACGTCAAGACCCTCAAGGACAACGGCGTTGAAATCCTGGATGGCCGCGGCGTCCTTGCCGACGCCCACACGGTGGAAGTGGCG
>CAJXGZ010000288.1 GCA_913053795.1 uncultured Rhodospirillales bacterium
TGAATTATCGGGAAAGTCGAAAGAGCTTGTTTTATGGACAGGCCGGAAATCGCAGTTGGACCCGGGCGTCCTTGGCCTGCGTTAATGCTACGCAACATAGTTTAATCTTGTAATTATGCTAAATATGGCATATCTTGGAGAGTGCGGATATATGGAAAAGAAAACCCATTTTATCGGGTCCAGCCGGGACGACATATCCGGCTTCCCGGAAGAAGTCCGGGCCGTCGTCGGGTTCGCCATTTACGAAGCCCAACTGGGCGGCAAGAGCGCCGCCGCCAAGCCTCTGAAAGGGTTCAAGGGGGCGAGCGTTCTGGAGGTGGTGGAAGATTACGATAGAGATACCTACCGGGCCGTCTACACGGTCCGCTTCGCCGGGGCGGTTTATGTGCTCCACGCCTTTCAGAAAAAATCCAAAAAAGGCGTCAAAACGGCGAAGCACGATATTGACCTGATCCGGGAACGGTTGAACGCGGCGGCGGAACACCACGCCAAGCACTACAAGGGAAAACTGAAATGACCAAAAAATCCACGAGGGTAACGGACAGCGGCGGCAATATCTTCGCCGACCTGGACGTGGACGCGCCCGATGAAATGCTCGCCAAGGCCCAACTGGCGCACGCCATCATCAGCATCATCAAACACCGCCACATGACCCAGGCCAAGGCGGCCAAGGTGCTGGGGACGGATCAGGCCAAGGTCTCGGCGCTCGCCAACGGGCGGCTCGGCGGATTTTCCATCGAACGCCTGATCCACTTTACCAAGGCGCTCGACCGGGACGTCGAAATCCGGATCAGCAAAAAACCGCACACCCGGCCCAAAGCGCGGCTTCATGTTGTTCCAGCGTGAGGGGGGCTTGCGACTACACATCAGGGAACCAATCCAGGAGAGCAACCTCTTGATTGAAAAACTGCGATACAGTGTCTTGTTGAGGCCCTAATCTTAACGTGACTTTAACGCAATACAGGTTCAATATTAATTGAGGAATCTAATGTTTTTAGCTATCAACGCATTCAAAGTTGGATTCTAGGGAGCCCCCCAATGACTAACCTTAAGACGGATAAATCACTTCTAAGGACTCTTAAACAGGCTTCTAAACACCCCCTCTCACCCAAGGAAGTTCGTGAACAGCGGGTCTCATTTATTATGGGTGCCGTCAAAGCGGACAGCGGTGTGACACGCGCCCGCATAAAAGAAGTGTTGGCCGCCCAAGAAGGACGAAAGGTGTCTTAAAGTGAACTTGTTTGAGATAACCGGCAGTGAGACTGACCCGGTTTATCAAGCACTAGAAATCTCAAATGGAAATAGGCATTACGGTTTCCTTAATTCTGTCGTCGTCGCTTCATTGGATACGGGGCGACCGTTTTTATCCCAAGCTATTATCAAGGCTCTTAATTTTCACGCAATTATATGCCTGCATTCTCATGCGGGCGACTATCGTCCCTGCCCGGTCAAGGTGGGAGGATATAGTCCGCCAGAGCATTATCGCGTTCAAGGGTTGATGGATGATTTTGTAAACAATGTGAACCGAAATTGGGAGGAGACAGACCCTGTAGCCTTGGCCACATATGTGCTCTGGCGCATAAATTATATTCACCCATTTATTAATGGCAATGGACGCACAGCGAGAGCCGCCGCGTATTATGTGCTGTGTGTTAAATCCGGAGGGTGGCTTCCGGGAAAAATAATACTTCCAGAATTGTTACGGTCAAATCGCGAAAAGTATATCGCGGCACTCCAAGCGGTGGATAAATCACTAAAAAATGGCCAGCTGGATTTAGCGCCCCTGCATGTTGTGGTTTCTAGGTTACTTGAAGAACAGCTAACCACATAGTTTCCTGCCGGGATCAGCTCAATGAAATAACAAGGACTTAGCCGTTTCCGGCTAAGCCCTTGAAGAAACTGGTGGAGCCGTGGGGAATCGAACCCCAGACCTCTACAATGCCATTGTAGCGCTCTCCCAACTGAGCTACGGCCCCAAATTATGGGAACGGTCGGGCCGGAAGCGAACTTTAGCCCCGGCGTCGTCAAGGCCGGGAAATTAACGGGTAGCGGCGGACAAAGGCAAGCGAAAAGGGCCACCATCCGCTAACTGGAGCCTTTTGACGGCTGTGTCTCAGGTCTGGTCCGTGACCCCTTCGTCGACGTGCTCCATGACCTCGGAGACGTCATCGGCATCCTTGCCGAGCTCGGAGGTATCCTCGATCAGTTCGTTCTCGTCGGCATCGCCTTCCAGGTCTTTGTCTTCCTCGCCGAGGGCCAGGGAATCGATAACTTTCGCTTCGGCATCCTTTTTCGTGTCCTCGGCGGCGGCGGCGAGGACCGGGTCCTGGGCTTCCGTGGCCGCCGCGTCCGCCGTCGAGGCGGGTGGCGGAGCGGGAACCGGAACAACCACGTTCGCCACCGATCTGGCGCCGCGCCGGGGCTTGGCCGGTTTCGGGTCTTCGCAAACGGTACCGCACTTGGGGCACTTGGGATTTTTCTTTTTCAGATCAAAAAACCTGGCGCCGCATTCGGGACAGGTGCGCTTGAATCCTAAATCCGCTTTTACCACGCGTTGAAACTCCTTGGTTTTAGAGGATGATTTTCCGGATAGCCAATTGCCATGTTCCGGGGCCTCTGTCAAAACCAAAATAACGGGCGTAAGACTATAACTGCCATCCGCCTTCAGGCTCGTGGTTTTGGTTTTAAGCGGTTTAAAGGATTTTTTCCCGTGGCGTCCATGCAATCGGCCGGATCAGGCCCTATTTCCGGCGGCGTTTCCGTTCCCGGCGACAAGTCGATTTCCCACCGGGCGCTTATCCTGACCGCTTCGGCGGTCGGGATAAGCCGCATCGAAGGACTTCTCGAAAGCGAAGACGTGTTGGCCACGATGGCGGCGGTGCGCTCGCTCGGCGCTGATGTGGAGCGCGGCGATGATGGAATCTGGCTGGTCCGGGGGCTTGGCGTCGGCGGCATGGCCGAGCCAATGGGCGTCCTCGACATGGGGAATTCAGGCACCGCCGCCCGCCTGCTCATGGGCCTGGCGGCGGGCTGCGATATCACCTGCACATTTACCGGCGACGCCTCTCTTTCGACCCGGCCCATGGGCCGCGTCATCGAGCCTTTGGAGCGGATGGGAGCGGCTTTCAGCTGTCGCGACGGCGGCCATCTGCCGCTGACGCTTAGCGGCCCGGCGTCGCCGATGCCCATAGAATACGAGCTTCCGGTCGCCTCGGCCCAGGTCAAGTCGGCGATTTTGCTGGCCGCTCTGGCCGCCCCGGGGCGGACAGCGGTCATCGAGCCCCGGCCCA
>CAJXGZ010000289.1 GCA_913053795.1 uncultured Rhodospirillales bacterium
GTCGACGCCGAACGCCACCCACTTGATCAAGATCGCCAGCCAGGCCGTCGTCGGGATCAGGGACCACATCGAGATCTTCGGGGAAGACTACGACACCCCCGATGGAACCTGCGTGCGCGACTACATCCATGTCACCGACCTCGCCGCCGCCCACGTCGACGCCCTGCGTCACCTGAGGGACGGCGGCGGCGGGCTGACGCTCAACTGCGGCTACGGACGCGGCTACTCGGTGCGCGAAGTGCTGCATGCCGTCGAACAGGCGACGGGGCGCAGCCTCGACATCCGCAGCGCGCCGCGCCGCGCCGGCGACGCGGAGACGCTGGTCGCCAACGCCGGCGAGATCAAGAAGCGCTTCGGCTGGCGCCCCCGTTACAACGACCTTGATTTGATCGTGCAGACGGCAATCGATTGGGAAAAGAAGCTATCCGGTCAGGCCGGCAGCGGGAGTGCCTGAGCCCCTCCTCGCCACCCTCTCCCCCTGGTGCGCCAGAGCGGGAGGCTTGTTTTTTGTTTCCGCGGGCGCCTCATGCGCATAGTATCCCATGAACGGTTCAGTTTCCCGTGCTCGTCCTGGGGGGGATAAAATGATCTTCTGGATTTTGATCGCTATCGTCGTTTTAGCGCCTCTTCCCTTTGCTTCCGTTTACCCGTGGAGCTGGAGCCTGATGGCGGTCTCTGTCGGCGGCTTGCTCATCGCCTGGAGCGCGCAAGTCGCCCTCGGCAAACGACGCCCGGCTTTCGGCCTGCAAAGCACTTGGCCGTTCGTCCTCCTTTTCCTGACTCCGGTCATTTGGGCGGCTTTACAGTCCATGTCCTTAACCCCGGAAGAGTGGCATCATCCAATATGGCGAAACGTCTCTGAAGTTCTTGGGATCAAACTTGCCGGCAGTGTTTCCATCGATCCAGTCGTCACCGTCTCTTCGTTGATGCAGCTTCTGACCTATGGCGGCATTTTTTGGCTTTCTCTGCACTATGGGGCGGACCCGGTGCGCGCCCGTCAAGTGTTTCTCACCCTTTCCGTCGCGGGTTTGGCCTACGCCGCCTACGGCCTCGTCGTCGAATTCTCCGGGACCAAAACGATTCTATGGTTCGACAAGTTCGCCTACAAAAATGATTTGACCAGCACCTTTGTCAACCGCAACTCCTACGCCACTTATGCCGGACTTACACTGTTGTGCGCCTCCGGCCTCCTTCTCAACCTCATTTTCAAAAGTTTGGCGATCGAAAATCGGCGAGAACAGGTGCGCCAACTTATTGAATCAATGAGCGGGCGGGGGTGGTTTCTTCTCATTATATGTATAACGGTGGCGACGGCTCTGGTTCTCTCCCACTCCCGAGGCGGGTTCCTGAGCACGGGCCTTGGCCTCATTGCCTTGGTCATGGCCATAAGCCTTACCCGCACCGTAAAGACGCGCTATTCCGTATATATTGGCGTGTTGACCGTCTTCGCGGGCGTGGCGTTCTTCGCCTTCAGCGGCGACGTTCTCGATAAGAGACTGGCGGCAACGTCCATTGAAGCCGAGGAACGCCCGAAGGTGTATGAACTGACCGTGGACGCAATCAAGGCGTCTCCGGTTCTCGGCACCGGCTACGGTAGCTTCGCTAAGGTGTTCAGCCTCTATCGCCAAGACAACATCCGGGATTTCTACTTAAAGGCCCACAACACCTACCTTGAAAACGCTCTTGAGCTTGGAATTCCCGCGGCATTGGCGCTTTTTGGGACATTCGTTTGTATGCTTATTTTAACCTTCAGAGGGCTACGCCGGCGCCAACGTTCCGCGATTTATCCGTGTATGGGTTTTGCCGCGACGGTGCTGGTGGCGGCCCACTCCATGGTGGATTTTAGTTTGCAAATACCAGCAGTCGCCGCCACCTACGCCTTGATCATGGGCGTCGCTTGCGCTCAATCCTGGGGATCCAAGAGACAGCGGGGCGCGTGGTGACTCGGGGCGTCATGGGAGTCATGGGATTGTGGAGAGGGGAAAGGGGAGAACGAGGGAAGCTACTTGGAGAGTATCTTCAACAAGTCTTCAAAAGCGGCTAGCTTTTTTGGGGTTCTGATAAGGGCGGCGCGCACCAAATTGGCATGGTTCGGCCTATTTTTCACAAATTCAACCAATCGCTTTTTCCCATTCCGATAATTCCAAGCATAACGCGCCTGCTGCAAGATCAAACGTCTTTCGTCAGGTTGGAGGTCAGACCATAGCGCCATTCCCATATATATTCTGGCGATAGCCAGATATGGTTCATAAGGGGCCATATTCAACCCAAGTCGAAACGCCGACATCGCGGCGGGCGATGGCCCCGCCTTTAGTAATTCCACACTGGCGAGCCGCATCCAAGCGAAAGGACTGAGTGGGGACATTTCCAAACCGGTTCTCAAGGAAAGAATGGCGTCATCAACCAACTGAATTCGTTCAGGGCTATCGTGTTTTTTTTTCTTAGCCAAGAGCGACTGGGCAAGTCCGAGGTCCATCCACATGCTGCCGGATTCTGACCACGATAACCCACGTTTTTGCGAGGCGATGAGGGTTTCAAGCTCTTCGGGCTCTGCGGGCTGCAGGGCCTGGATTTTCTTGATAACAGGGCCGCTTGGGAACATAACGAACGCCGCTATCATGCGCGGCGCGCCAAGCCCAATGAGCGAGGCCCCGGCAACGAGTGAAAGAAAGGAGACCATGAGCTTTTTCAAAATCAACACGTTCACCATACTAGTCGGTGTAATATTTTTTGGCTCGACCGTAATAGTAGCCCGAATCGCCATAACCGTATTTTGCATGTTTTTTCACATCCACCTGCGACAAAACAACACCCGGCAGTCTTCCCTGCGATTTCTGGATCAATTTGATTCCTTGGATGACAACTTCCCGGTGGGTTTCCGCCCATTTTACGGCGAACAGAGTAATATCGGATTTTCGCGCTAATAATCGTGGATCGGAAACGGCAAGAACCGGGGGTGAATCCATTATTATATATTCATATTTTTTATCGAGCAGATCAAGGAGCTTGTCCATGTTCTTATTGTTTATAAGATCTGGCGGATCATAAAAAAATGTCCCTGCCGTAACGATATGCACGCCGGAAATTTTATCCTCTTGAAGTGCGTCCTCGAAAGCTGTTTGGCCGGTTAAGATGTTGGAAATACCGGGCTCTTCTTTCAAATTGAGGTTTTTGGCGATAGACGGCTTGCGTAGATCTAGGTCCAGAAAGATGACGCTATGTCCGCCTTTGGCAAGCATTCGCGCAAGACATATTGAGATGACCGTTTTGCCTTCTCCCGGA
>CAJXGZ010000290.1 GCA_913053795.1 uncultured Rhodospirillales bacterium
CCCCGGTAGCCAAGGGATCCAGGGTGCCGCAGTGCCCCACCTTGGCGGCGCCGGTTATCTTGCGCGCCCTGCCGACAACGGCGCCGGAAGTGACGCCTGCCGGCTTATCGATAACCAGCCAGCCGTGGATCGGCTTGCCGCGGCGGCTACGCCCCATGACCTTGTCCTCCGCCGCCGTTCAAATCACGCTTCACCATGGGGTTTTGAAGCAGGGAGTCGATATGATCCGCCTCATCAAAAGAGGGATCGGCGCAAAAAGAAATGTTTGGAGCGTATTTCAGCTTTACGGCGCCGGCCAACCGCCGCCGCAAAAAGGGTTGCGCCCTGGTTAGCGCGGCGACCACGGCGTCCTTATCGCCGCCGCCAAGCGGCATGACGAAAACGGTGGCGTTGCGCAAATCAGGTCCCATCCGAACCTCGGTCACGGTGACCGAAATTCCGGCAAGCCCGGGGTCGCGCGCTTCGCCGCGCTCCAGAATGAGCGCCAATGCATGGCGCAATTCTTCGCCAACTCTTAGCTGGCGTTGGCTGGGGGTCTTACTTGTCACGGACGCCTCAATGTCAGAAAACGAGCTTACGCTTCAAGCTCACGCGCGACTTCCTCGATTTCAAAGCATTCAATGACGTCGCCGGACTGGATGTCCTGGTAGTTGGCGAAGGCCATGCCGCAATCGAGGCCTTCCTTAACCTCCTTGACGTCGTCCTTGAAACGCTTGAGTTGGGACAAGTCGCCTTCATGAATAACCACATCGTCGCGCACCAGCCGCACCTTGGCGCCCCGGCGCACCATGCCTTCAACGACCATGCAGCCGGCGATCTTGCCGACCTTGGTGATGTTAAAGACCTCGCGTATCTCGGCATTGCCCAGGAACTTCTCCGTAATGGTGGGCTTCAACATCCCCGACAGCAGGTTCCTGAGATCATCGATGACGTTGTAGATAATGGAGTAGTAGCGAATTTCCACGCTGTCGCGCGTGGCCAAGGCGCGCGCCTGAGGATTGGCGCGCACGTTGAAGCCGATAATCAACGCATTGCTGGCCTGCGCCAATGTGACGTCCGATTCATTGACGCCGCCGGCGCCGGAATGAAGCACGTTAATCTTGACTTCATCGGTTCCCAGCTTCGCCATTGCGGCGAGGATCGCCTCTTCAGAGCCATGCACGTCCGCCTTGAGCACCACCGGCAACTCCACGGCCTTGCCCTCGGTGATATCATCAAACATTTCCTCCAAGGTTCCCCGCGCATTGAGGGCGGCCTTGGCGTCGCGCAGCTGGGCCTGGCGGAATTCCGTGACCTCTCGGGCGCGGGCCTCGCTGTCGACAACGGCGACTTCGTCTCCTGAGACCGGCGAGCCGTTCAGGCCCAAAACCTCCACCGGAAATGAGGGACCCGCTTCTTTTACTTTCTTGCCGTTGAAATCGAACAACGCGCGCACGCGGCCCCACTCGCCGCCGGCGACAAAGATGTCGCCGGGCCTGAGCGTCCCGCGCTGCACCAGAATTGTGACCACCGATCCCCGGCCGCGTTCGAGCTTGGATTCAATGACCACGCCTTCCGCGGGACGGTCGGGGTTGGCTTTGATATCCATAACCTCGGCCTGCAAGAGGATGGTTTCCACGAGTTTGCCCAGGTTTGTCTTCTCCGTGGCGGAAACCTCCACGGACAGAACCTCGCCGCCCACATCCTCCAGCACGACCTCGTGCTGGAGCAGATCGGTGCGCACGCGGTTGGCGTCGGCGTCGGGCTTGTCCATCTTGTTGATGGCGACGATGATGGGAGCGCCGGCGGCCTTGGCGTGGTTAATCGCCTCGACGGTTTGCGGCATGATCCCGTCGTCGGCGGCCACCACCAGGATGACGATGTCCGTGACTTTGGCGCCGCGGGCGCGCATATCGGTAAAGGCTTCGTGTCCCGGCGTATCGATGAAGGTGATCTTGCCGCAGGACGCCCCGGTCACCTGGTAGGCGCCGATGTGTTGGGTAATGCCGCCCGCTTCCCGATCCGCCACGTTGGTTTCGCGCAAGGCGTCCAATAGCGACGTCTTGCCATGGTCCACATGCCCCATAACGGTAACCACCGGCGGCCGGCTGACGAGACTGGCTTCATCGTCATCCTCGCCTTTTAAGCCGATCTCCACGTCGGCGGCGCTGACGCGCTTCACTTTATGGCCGAATTCGGAGACCACCAACTCCGCCGTATCCGCATCGATGACTTGGTTCAGATTGGCCATGACGTCCATTTTCATCAATGCCCTGATAACGTCGGCGCCGCGTTCGGCCATGCGGTTGGAGAGTTCCTGCACGGTGATGGTCTCGGGAACCGTCACCTCGCGGATAATCTTCTTTCCTTCGCTCTGATTGAACTGTTGTTTCTGTTTGGCGCGGGCCCGCTTTACGGAGGCGAGGCTGCGGGTTCGTTCCTCGCGAACGCCGAGGGCCTCGTCGATGGTGAGTTTGCCGGAGCGCCGCCTGGGCTCGCCCCGGCGCAGAGTCGAGATCGGGCGCCGGGTTTCGCCGCGGGGAGGTTTCTTGACGCCTCCACGGCCTTTTTTTTCGCCGCTCTTTTCCGCCTCCTCCATGGCCTGCAACTTGGCCGCGGATGCGGAAGTCTTCGCCATTTCCTCACGGTTGGCGGCCTTTTCTTCCGCCCTGCCCCGGGTTTCTTCTTTTTCATCGTGCTGGCTTGAAGCTTTTTCCTCGTCCTTAACGTCCGCGGCTTCTTTTTGCTCTTCCGTGGAAACTTCCTCGCCCGAAGACGTTTCCAGATCAACCCCGGAGTCCGAATCCTTACCCTTGCGGGCGTCTTCGAGGGCGCGGGCGCGAACCGCCTTTTCCTCCGAAGTCAGGCTGGGGGCCGCTGGGCGCGGTGAATCTCCGCTCAAGTCTTCAGGAGATTCTTTTGTTTTGCTCTTAAAAATGTCATCGCCGGCGGAAAGCGGATCATGCTTGACCTCGGCCATGTGGCCGCCTGAGTTGGTCGCGAAGGTTCGTTTCTTGCGGACCTCGACCGTCACCATTTTCGAACGGCCGTGCGAAAAGTTCTGTCTGACCTGGCCGGCGTCAATGGTTTTATTGAGCTCCAGTTTGCCGGGCCGTGACAGGCTTAGCCGTTTTTTTTCGTCTTGATCTTTGGTTTTGGTCATTTCAATCCGTTATAAAAAACGATTCATTTAAGTGCTTTCAGCGTTTTTTTCTTTTTCATCCGGCTCATCCGGCTCATCCGGAGCGTCACCATCGGCGGGCTCATCATCAGCGAACCAATGGGCGCGGGCGGC
>CAJXGZ010000291.1 GCA_913053795.1 uncultured Rhodospirillales bacterium
GGGATTTTCCCCCCTTATTTTTTCTTTTTTTTTGCATTGAATTAATTGACTTAATGAGAATAATTATTAATATCATTTAGGTTAAATCCTTAAAATGGATTTGGATTTCGAGTTGGCGTGATGAATCTCAAAGCGCCTTACCCGGTTAACTTTTTTAAATTGAAAAACAAAAGGGGAAATCAAATGAAACCTTATCGCATAGCGCTTCTGGGGTGCGTTGCCGCCGGCATTGGCGCCATGGCCGCTGTCGACGCTTCCGCCGCGGCCGACGTTAAGAAAACCGTCAAGATGTATGGCGCCGTAAACCGCATGGCCGGGGTCCAAGCCGACGGCGGCACGGTGCGGTTCAATCACCTTGACAACGAAAACTCGGTCTCGGTTTTCGGCGTCAGAGCGAAGGCCAAGGGCGCCAACGTCGCCATTCAAGCCCGTTTTGAATGGGAGTTCTCGTTGAATCGCAACCGCGGGCCTGTTGCGGCCCAAGTCGCCGTCAACGCCTCAAATAGTAGCGGCCGCTACTCTGATATTTCCTTCACCACCAATTACGGCGTCCTATTCATGGGACACGGCCAGAGTTCCTCCGACAACATGATCAAGGCGGACCTTTCCGGCACCACCTTGGTTATGCAATCCGGCAGGGCGCTGTCCAGCAACATGAGCTTCATCGGCAAGCCGGCCGCGGCCGGCACAGGCTATTCTGGCGGCGGCGGAGCCAACTCCGCCCACCAGGTGATGGACTACATGCCTGAAATGGACGGCGACAGCCGCACCAACCGCATCCGTTACGACACCCCGAAGTTCGCGGGCTTTGGCCTGTCCATCGATAACGCCACCGGCGGCCGCATGAACTACGCGATCACCTACGGCGCCAAGTTGGGCGGCTTCAAGATCAAGTCCAAGATCGCCCACTCCAACAACTCCTCCACGGCCCGCGGCCAAGAGGACATGACGGGCGGCTCGATCTCCGTTCTGCACAACAGCGGCGTCAGCGCCACCTACTCTTACGTCGTCGAGCCGAACCGCACCGACATCGATTCGGCCCAAGAAGGAGCAGCTCCGAATAGCCCTCGCGCCACCGGCCGGCAAGCCACTCACTACGGCAAGGTCGGTTACCAGGCGAGCTTCACGGACCTCGGCAAGACCTACATGGGCGTCGACTTCGAACGCGCCTTTGACGGCATCGTTGACGGCGACCGCGCCACCAAGATTGGCGTCGGCGTAGTCCAGAAGCTCTCCGCCTACGGCGCCGAGATCTACGCCGCCTATGAGCGTATCAGCGCTGAGAGCGGCAACCAGGTCGGCACTAACGTCGCGGGTGCTGGCACAGGCATCAACGGCCGGACACTCAATTTCTACGACATCAACGCCGGTTACTTCGGCGCCCGCGTGAAGTGGTAGAATAAAACATTTCTCCGGCGCCGATGGGAACTCCCCGCCGGCGCCGGGCGAACGCTAAACTAAAAAGGCGGCGTTCCGGGAAACCGGACGCCGCTTTTTTTTATGAGGGGATGACGGGGAACCCTTTGCGGGGGATACTGTTGTCGAGACATGGCGGCGGATGGCGAACAGAAATATTGCGCATAGGCGCCGGGAGGGGTATCCTCCGCGGGCGTTTGCGTTTTTAGCCTTCCAGGTTTTTTAAGAGGAGTTTGATTAGGACATGAGACGTTTTTCGTTTACGCAGTCCGCCCTATTGGTGGTCTTTGTCTCATTCGTGCTGAGTTCGTGCACCGCAAGGCCACTGGTGGAAGAGAAAGATTCCGGGTTGTTTTCCGGGCCCAGCGGGGAATACGTCATCTATGAGGATGGCGAACGGCGCCGCAAATAGGTTTTTTCTAAACTCCGAAAAAACCGTTCGTCAATGAAGCGGACGGTTTTTATAGGCCTACGCCGCGCCCATGGCTCCCGGCGGCAACTTGTCCATCTTCGTCAGCAAATATTCCAGATCGTCGGAATCGAAACTCACGCCGAGATCGCCGTATTGGGTGAGGATGCGTTCGATCATGCGGCGCGCGTAACGTTCGCGGTCATTTTCGCCGCCGTCGTAATCGGTTTCCCTAACCACGTCGATGGCGGCGCGCGCCGCTGGAAAATGGGTTTTGGGCAGGCCCGCCTTATCGAACGCGGATTTTAGCCCCAATGGTCCGGCGTCATGGATCAATCGGCGCATATTGATCAGCGGCACGCCCGCCAGACGGGCCATGGCGGCCTCGAAGAAATTCAAATCTCCCATGCACAGCGCCCTGAGCACAATGGACGGCGTCAGGCGTCCGTTTTCGTGCAACTGCCGGATCAGTTTTTCCAGCACGTCTTCCGAAGAACCGTCCGACAGCGATATGGTCGCCCTCTCGCGGCTCTGCAGGATAAGGTCGGTGGCCAAGTCGGCGGGCAGCTTCTGATGTTTCGCCAGCTCCTCCTTCATGTTCTCGGAGACCTTGGTTAAAAGGCGCTCGGTGACGGTGACCGGAAGATTGGGGCGCGTCACCATGGCGGCTTGAACGCCCTCCGCCTCGCCCAAGCTTTCAACCACATGTTGCAGGGATTTCTCGGAGATTTCGGCGCCGACGTTTGAAACCAGATGGGTGACCACGTCTTCGTTATCGGTTTCCACCAAGACGCTGGAGACGGTTTCGGACACCTTCGGACGTTTGGCGATGGCTACTTGCTTGGCGGCGCTCTGGCTGCGGACGATTTCCACCAGGTCCTCGTCGCTTAGGACTTCCGAGAACTGCAAAACGGGTAGGGACACGGAGTCCACGTCCTGGGCAAGATTGACGGCCACGTCGTGGGGCATCGACGGATTTTCCTTGAGGTTCTGGGCGAGCGCCTCGCGCACGCGCACCTCGGCGTCCTTGACCATGATGCGGAAAATATCCTCGACCACGGCGCGCTCGGATTCCGTCAGGTCCCCGGCGCTAAAATTACGGGCGATTTTGGCGGCTGTTTCGGCGCGCGCTTCGCCCGAAGGGTCCGACAGCAATCTGGCGACGTCGTCCTTGTTAAGTGTCGTGGCTTTCACGTGATTTTGTCCTGCTTAAAAATCAAGGAATTGCTTTATAGTATATCACTAAATTTGAAACGCGCCAAATCCCCGCGACGGGGTGTGCTTGTCCATGTTGAAAAAAAGCGTTGGTTGCAGTTGCGTTAACGGGCGACTTTCGTTATTAATGCGCTCTCATTTTTTAGAGCCATCAGTTTTTAAAGGGGGAAACCCGAATGACAAAAGAAAAGTTTTTAGCGATTGGCGTCG
>CAJXGZ010000292.1 GCA_913053795.1 uncultured Rhodospirillales bacterium
TCTCTGGCGCGATAGCCGAACATCGCCTCGGCGGAGGGGTTGAACTCAACCACCTCGCCTTTTTCGTCAATGGTGATAATGCCATCGATGGCGGCCCCTAGGATGTTGCCCTTTCGCTTTTCGCTTGTCCGAAGCATTGATTCCATCCGCTTGCGCACATTGATTTCGCGGGATAATTCCTTGGTGCGCTCGTGGACGCGCTCTTCAGATTCATCGTGAGCGTTTTGCAGTTCTTTCAAGACATATCTTCTTTTTAACCGTGCTTGCGACAACAGGAAACTTCCAAGCGTAGACATCACCATGAACGCGGTGAACAAAAGCGTAAGTTGAGGGCGTTGTTTAAGACGCTCAAATATGCCCGATGAACCCACTTGATGCAGGGTCACCAGCTTCCAGTCCTGGCCCTTCGCGGGTTCATGCACTTTTAACGACGCAAGCGCGGCGGGCTGCTTGATTCCATGAGCGGGGTGGATCGTTGTGAAAGTGACAATTTTATTCTTGGTGAAAATTTGCCCCTCTTCCAGTACTTTAATGCGCCGCCAGATTTCCGGGAAAATGGTGGCGAAGGATGGCCGGCCGTCAAGAACATGCCCCCATTCTTCCTCCGCTCTGGGGCCGCTGAGAATAAATCCGTTGTTGTTGAGGAGATAATCTTCATCGCCGCCGCCACTGATCACCGAGCGGAACCGTTCGATCATCAACGAGACAAGATAGTTGAGAACAAGGATGCCCCGCTTGCGCCCGAAGTCGTCGTATATGGGTGTGCTGATTCTGAGGACAGGCTTGAACGGGGTCTCGACCAATCCAAGCTCCATGTTCAGGTTCATCCGCGAGATGTGGATTTCCCTGTTGGCGAGAGGCAAGCTCTCCTTGAAATAATCCCACTTCGATTTGTCTTGTAACTGGCCTTCCGGAACGATTTCGGGAGCATCGTTGTTGTAGTTGACCCGGACAATCTCCATGCCGGTTTTGTCAAGAAAGCGGATTTGATCATAAATTTGCTTGGTCCGGAGGAGCCCCTCCCATTCATTGGCCAGTTCCTTAAGGTCTTCCCTGTTTGGATAATCCGTCCGTTCCGCCTCGAATATAAAAATAAACAAATCCGATATGAGGTTGACCAAATCCCGCTGGATGCTGATTTTCCCTATCCTGGTGCGGTTTTGCTCTTTGATTTCCTCAACTCGCCGGTCGATCTTGTCTTCCTTGTAATGGACATAGAAAAACAAGGCGTTTATCAAAAAAAACAACGGCAAGAAGATTCTCAGGAAATCCCGAAGTCCGGCCCTAACGGCGCTTGGACGCCGTTCCCTGGCCGCAAGAGCGCCAGCGTTATTTCCATTCAACGCTTCTCGCTGGACATTCGGCACGCTCTCCTCCCCTTTGGGCGCCTATCGGCGCTCTGGCTCCCAACACGCCCTTTCCCCGCTCAATGGCCGAGGTAGTCGCCTCCGCGCTATTACGCACCTCTCATTTTATGACATTTTCCTGACAATTTCAAATTCGTGGCGATATTATCAATATGGCGCCACTATAGAAATAGTTTTTTTCTCCTTAATCGTCAAATAGTCCAAATTATCAGACAGTCCGTTCTTATAATTTTTCCCTGTTCGGAAGCCCATTTGGCCAACTTCCGCGCAGCAGACAATACCGCTAGAGCATTTCCGGACCAAATTGACCCATTCCGTCAGAGCAATTTTGGTTCATGGCAAGGAAAGGGCCGCCAGGCGTAGTTCGTCTACGGCCAAGGCGCTTGACGCAGCCATGGGCCGAAAGGGCCTGACGGAATGGGTCAATTTGGTCCGGAAATGCTCTAGATATTCAGGAAGTCCTCATAACGATCCATGAGTCCCTTGATGAAAGGAACGAGGCGGACGCTAAACGGACCTAATTCCCTTCAAGTTAAGGAACAGAGGAGACTTTTTCGGCGGGGGGTTCGGGCGCATCGTCTGTGGCGGCGGAATTGGATGCGCTGGGCGTCGTTCCATGGACGGCGCCGGCGCGGGCGCGGGCGAGTTCCACCGCCTTCTCCAGACTCTCGGCGTTGCACAGCCCCAGGGAAACCGGGTTGCGCGGCTTGATGTTGATCATGTTCCAGTGTGTCTTGTCACGAATCTTGCTGATGGTCGGCTTGGTTGTGCCGATCAGCTTGGATATCTGGGCGTCGCTGAGTTCCGGAAAATTCTTCACCAACCAGGCAATGGCGTCCGGCCTATCCTGACGTTTGGACACGGGCGTATAGCGCGCTCCCTTGCGCTTGGGCTTGGGGATATTGACGCTGGGCTTGGCCATCTTCAGCCGCAAGCTGGAATCGGTGGTGCATCGGTCGATCTCTTCTTGAGTCAACTCGCCGCTCAGCACGGGGTCCAAGCCCTGCATGCCGATCGCCACTTCCTCGTCGGCAATGGCCTGCACCTCAAGCGGATGTATGCCGCAATAAGCAGAAATCTGCTCGAAGGTAAGGGCGGTGTTCTCGACAAGCCAAACGGCCGTCGCCTTGGGCATCAGAGGCAGCGTCATCGCAATATTCCCGTTCCAGATGACATGAGGCGCCATAAGCGGCGCACATTTAACTTTAACACTTAAATAATTTTTCGCCTTTGGGCAAGCATAACGGCATGAAGCAATCGGAATATCTTTCTCGTGCTCTGGATCAGACATATAGTGCCAAGGCAAAGCCGTCAAAACGGAGAGAACGCAATGGACATCGACGACCTGGAGCCCATGAACCAAAAACCGCCTCCAAAAAATTTAGACATTATGTCCGTTGAGGCCCTGGGCGAGTACATCAAGGAGCTTGAAGCTGAAATCTCACGGGCGCACGACGCCATATCCATCAAGGAGAAGGCGCGAAACGAGGCCGATTCCGCATTCAAGAGTTAAGCGTTCCTTAAACAACTTCCATTAATGTTTTTTGTTCCTCCCTAATTCAACTTCCGCCGCCCGCTTTGGGCGGCGGCTTTTATTTCCGTAACAAAAACACCGCCTGTTCGCCGAGCAGACCGGGCAGGTGTTGAGCTACGAAGCCATTCGGGTTGAGACGGGTGGATTTGCTGACGCAGTAGCGACATTCATGACAAACGGTGGCAGGGGTCTGAACGTCACCGTACCCTTCAAGCAGGACGCCTGGCAGATTACCGGCCAGCTCAGCCCACGCGCGCAACACGCAGGTGCGGTCAACACCCTGGTATTCCAGGCAGACAACACCCTGTTTGGCGACAACACCGATGGCGTCGGTCTGGTGCGTGACC
>CAJXGZ010000293.1 GCA_913053795.1 uncultured Rhodospirillales bacterium
GTTTGTTCTGTCCAAACGGGAGAATGTTTCCGCGTTTAACGATATTAGAATCAAAGCCAAACCTTTTTTGGACGGCTTGATCCAAGGGTTTCGCACGGTAGGATTTTTTAAGGTCTTCCTTGGAGGCTTTGGCAAGGGGACCGGACGGTGATTGTTTCTGCTTGTCGAGTCCGGGCGCCAGCGGCGCGGGCTTCCCGGATTTATTCTGAGAAGCGGCCTTGTCCGCCCTCTCTTGGGTGAGGGCGAACAGGTTGACGCCGGGTTTTTTCGTTCCGGGTCTTGATTGGGACGGCCGGTTGTTGACTGAAGGATTAACCTTCGGAGCCAATACGTTTGTGAGCTTTCGGATGGTCTCGCCGCCCGGGTTCAATACGCCGTCGGTTTTCAGCTTGTTGTCCTTCTGGAAACGCTGGACCGCCTGCTTGAGGCGCTCGCCGAAATAGCCGGTGGGGCCGTCGGTTTTGGCCAGATCCAGATGCCTGGTCTTGCCGAGAAGGCTTTCCACCTTGGCCACGTCCCGGCGCTTGTTTTCTTCGCTCATGCCGACGGAGCGGGTCAGTGGGATCGGCTTTAAGCGCGAGGGCTGGCCGCCGGCGTCGGGCTTGGGTTTCGGCGCCAAACGGCTGGCCAGCTTGCGGATGGTTGGCCCGCCCGGATTCAGCACGCCGTCGGTTTTCAGCTTATTATTCTTTTGGAATCCCTTGACCGCCTGGTTGAGGCGCTCGCCGAAATAGCCGGTGGGGCCGTCGGTTTGGGCCAGGTTCAGGTGCTTGGTCTTGCCGAGAAGGTTCTCCACCTTGGCCACATCCGCGCGCTTGTTTTCGGAACTCATGCCGACAGGCTTGGACAGGGAAAACGGTTTTGATAAATCAAGTTTATCGTCGTCGTCATCCGTGGGCGTCCGTTTCAAAAACATGGGAAATTCTCCTGATCTTTGAATCAATAAAAAACCGGCGGCGCCGATAAGCGCCGCCGGTGGTGAAAGGTTAGGTCTTGATGTTGATTTCAGTTGTTTTGCGCATTCGGTAGGAGGAGCGTCCGAACAGGCGCACTGCTCCGTACATGACCAGCCGCTTCCAGCCGGGCGTGCGGCAGGCGGTCATGGCTTCCAGGAAAATAGCGTCGGCGCGGGCGCGCGAAATGTCCAGGCTTGGCGTGCGGTAGATGTAATCATGCAGCACCGCCGCCTTGTTATAGCGCCCAAAGGGCGGGAAGAAGGGCCACAGAAAACGCGGCGTTGAGGCGAAATCGGTGGCCATGCCCTTGGGCGCGGTGATGGTCATGCCGCCGGTCTTGTAGACAAGCCCTTCCTCCAGCGTCCAGTTGCGCCCGTCCGCTTGCGCGGAGATCAGCAGGGGCGTTGTGAACCTGCTCATAACGCTCCCGCCAGGGCTCGCGCGCCGCCGGCGCCAAGGTTCATCCCCGGCGCCCGCCATGTCCAATGAGAGCCGGTTGACGTAAGCTTGCCGCACCCTTTGTCGATCACCGCCCTGGTCGCCTTCACGGCCAAGGTTGGAATGACCAACTCCAACCGGTTGCGAATTTTTTCGATGGTCTTGGGATGCTCAGCCCTCAGATCGCAATAGGCCTTGGCGAAGACCTTGGCCTTGGCCTGGATGCCCTCGGCCTGCTTTGATTCCTTAACCGCCTGCTTGATCCGTTTGCCCACATCCATCACCGCCGGTGACAGGATGGTGAAATTGGGGATGCAAGCCGTGGTCGTGAAAATGAACAGCGCCAGCGCCAATGCTCCGGCGCTGCGCTTTACCATATGCTTCATGATTTTCTCCATTAAAAAAGCCGCCCTGTGGGGGCGGCATGCCTTCGCCGAAGCGAAGCCAAGGCTTCGCGCAGGCAGGCGGTTAAGCGAACGGCGAAGCTGTTAAAGCTAAGCGCCGCCGTCCGGATGAGGGTGGGGCAGCCAGGACACCAAGTAGGCGACGGCTGGGCCGACCAGGCCGCCAAGGGCGCCGGCGACCTCGGCCGGCATTTGATGTTCCGGGTTGTAGGAATTCCACACCCAGGCGAGAAATGCGCTGATGGGCGAGGCGGCGGCGGCTTGACCGATTACTTTTTTCATGTGTGAAGGCTCCTTTTACTCGATGTTGTTGTAGAACAAGTGATGGCCGATTTCGGCGCAGGGCTTGCGGTCCCGCGCCCAAGGGGGGGCGATGCCCCTGACGTGGTAGTGCATGGCGCCGCCGGTCGGATCGTTAAGAACGCCCGCAACGGCGCGTCTGGCGATGCGCATGCAACAAGCGAAAACCTTGTTGTCCAGCTCCACGGACTCGATTTTCTCACGGTTGGGGTCGTTCTCGTTCCAGCACGAGAACTGCCAGGCGCGGCGGCAGACGGCGCTCACTGAATCGCCCCACCAGTAGCCGCCCCGGTCCTTGGCGCGCTTGACGCGGTTGATGATCACCGAGGCCACCGCCTCCTTGCCCCGGACAAGTTCGCCGCGCGCCTCGCCAAAAAGCGTGCGGGCGAGCGTGTCCACATCCGGATTGATGGGCGCGCGCTGGGGCGCATTGGATTTTGTGCTTGTATTAGCGCTCATGATCCGTCTCCCACGCTGGCGTGGCCAACGTTGTCCAGTTTGTTTTCGATGCGGATAAGGTGGCTGGTGAGGCGGCGCTCCACTTCCTTCAGATAGGCGATGGAGGCGTAGGTCTTGGCCACTTCCAGCTTGAAGGCGGAAAGATTCTCGCGCAGCTGGTTGTGGCCGAGTTCATAGCCCCTGCGCGCCTCTTCGATTTCCTCGTCGGCGTCCTGGCGGTTTCGCCAGGTCAGCCAGAACAAACCGGCCAAAGCCGGCAATTCCACTGCCGTGATCCACCAGATCACGTCAATGGTCCAGGTCGTTTGCATTGTTGGGTCTCCTTTTTTTGAGGTAAAAAAAACGCCCCTTTAAGGGGCGCATCGCGCGGTTCTTTGAATTGAGCAATAAAAAAACCCCTTCACGGGGCCTTCGGCCGCGGGGTTGAATTTTGGGCGGCCTTAAGCATGTCCTCCATGGTGCGCCGTATTTCCGAATAATCCTCGTCCGGCATTTTTCCGGGCCTTCGCGTCCGCCACCAGGGGTTGGGTTTTTCCAGAAACGCCGGCGACGGCGGCTGCTTGGCGACAAAAGGTTTAGGAACGAGAGGTTTGGGCGTAAGGGGGCTCGTCATGCGGGTCTTCTTTTCCTCTGCCGCGCGCCGTTCCCGGATCTTCTTGACCTGCTGGCTCAAGGTTGTGGCGG
>CAJXGZ010000294.1 GCA_913053795.1 uncultured Rhodospirillales bacterium
TGACCGACACCGAAGACAAGGAATTCATACGCCCGGAAAAGCTCTGCGTAAAGCCGCCCGGCATATGCTGGGTGACCAAAGTCGCCGGGCAATCCGACGGCAGGGCGCATATGACTTGGCGCAAGGCCTCAACGCCCCCCGTCGAGGCGCCGATCGCCACGGTCTTTTCCGTGGAAAGGTAGCCCGGTCCCGGCTTGATGGTTCCTGGTTTTTCGGCAGGGCCGCTTTTGCGCGCGACGATCCGGGCCGAAGCCGCGGACTTGACCTTTTCGATCAATTCATCCCGCTTTCCCTCCATGCCCCGCTGAAGGTCGAGGGTCGGCTTGCCGATAAAATCCACGGCCCCCATTTCAAGGGCGCGAAGGGTGACTTCCGCGTTTTTCTGGGTCAGGGAGGAAACCATCACCACGGGCATGGGCCGCAACCGCATGATTTTATCAAGAAACGTGATGCCGTCCATCTTGGGCATTTCCACGTCCAGGGTGATGACGGACGGATTCAACGCCTTGATCATTTCACGGGCTTGAATAGGATCGTTGGCGGCGCCGACCACTTCAAGCTCTGGATCGCTCGACAGCATCTCGGTCAACATCTGACGCATCAGCGCCGAGTCATCGACGATCAGTACGGTTGTTTTCTTGCCCAAGCCCATCGCCTTTCACAGAAACCAGACAACAAGATAATTCAAGCCTTTTTGTAAACGCTTTTCCCGATCAACCTAAAACGCTTTGTTATATTAAATAAATTCTCGGAATGTCCAACATAAAGAAAACCATCATCGCTTAAGATGTCGGCGAAGCGGTCGATCAATTTCTGTTGGGTCGGCTTGTCGAAATAAATGATCACGTTGCGGCAGAAAATAACGTCAAAAGGCCCTTTCATGGGCCACCGGCCATGAAGGTTCAAAGACTTGAAGACGATAAGGGAGCGCAAGGCCTCCGACATTCGGACTTTCCCTGAATCGGCGGCGAGGGGCTTGATGAAGCGGCGGCGCAGCTCTTTCGGAACGTCTTTGATCTTCTCGGTGTCGTAGACGCCTTCCCTGCACGTTTTCAGCACGTTGGTGTCGATGTCGGTGGCGAGAATGCGCGCGTCCCAGAGGGTGATGTCATTGAGGGCGCCCAACAACACCATGGCCGTGGAATAGGGTTCTTCACCGGTTGAGCTTCCGGCGGACCAAATGCGTATTCGCCGCGCCGCGCCCGCCCTGGCTTGTTGAATTTTGCCTGGGATCACTGTCGAGGCGAGATGCTCGAAGTGATGGGCCTCCCTGAAAAATCGCGTCAAGTTGGTGGTTAAGGCGTTGAGAAACAAAAACAACTCGTCGTTACCCTGAGGCGACGAGATAAATTCGCAATACTCCCCAAAAGAACTCATCTTCAAAGCGCGCAAGCGCCGCGAAAGCCTTCCATAAACCATTTGCTGCTTGTTTGCGGCGAGGGAGATTCCGGCGCGTTCCTTGATGAAAGCGACAATAAAATCGAAATCTTTCTTTTCGAAGTGGAATTCCCTGTTGGGCGCCTGAGACTGAGCCACGGAAAAACTTATCCGCTCAAAGGCGGGGAGTCGCCCGCCATCTCGTTTTGAGGCGGTCCGTTGAGCAAGGGAGCTGTTTGGCCGCTGGCCGCCATGGACTTCAAGCCCGCAACATCAAGAATCAGAGCAACCTTGCCGCTGCCGAGTATGGTCGCCGCCGCGATGCCCTCGATGGGATCAAAATTTTCCTCCAGGCTTTTGATCACGACCTGTTGCTGGCCGAGGATTTCATCAACGACAATGCCCACACTGCTGCCGACCTCGGTTTCCGACACCACCACCAGCGCCTTGGAGGGATCGTCGATGGCGCCGGGGATGCAAAGGATCCGGTGCAGGAAGACCAAAGGGATGTAATCGCTGCGGATGGAGAGAACCACGTTTCCGGGATCGCCGGCCATGGGGTGAATGTCCGCCGCCGCCGGACGCAGGCTTTCGATGATGTTGGCGAGAGGAATAATGTAGGACTGATCGCCGGAGCGCACGATCATTCCATCCAGCACCGCCAACGTCAGCGGCAAGGTCATGGTGAAGCAAGAACCCTTGCCGGGAAACGACTGCAACTTAACGCGGCCGCCGAGATTCTGAATGTTGCGCACCACGACGTCCATTCCGACTCCGCGGCCCGAGATATTCGAAATGGACTCGGCGGTGGAAAAACCCGGCAGGAAGACGAGGTTGTCGATTTCCTCATCGCTGATGACGCTGTTGGGCGGGACCAAGCCTTTTTCGACCGCCTTATTCAGGACCCGTTCGCGGTTGATGCCCTTGCCGTCATCGCGGACCTCAATGACGATCCGCCCGCCGCGGTGTTCCGCGGAAAGCTGAATGGTTCCCTCCGGGGGCTTGTTCGCCTCGATCCGCTCATCAGGAGTTTCAACGCCATGGTCCATGGCGTTGCGAATCATGTGAGTTAAGGGATCGCTCAGTTGCTCGATCACCGTTTTGTCGATCTCGGTGTTTTCGCCGCTCATGATCAGGTGAACCTTCTTCCCGGTCTGAGCGGAAAGCTCCCTCACTAGCCGGGGCATTCTGGAAAACACGGACTTCACGGGCTGGGCGCGCATGGCCATCACGCTGTCTTGCAGCTCGCGGGTATGCTGAGACAGCTCCTCCAGGCCGCGATGCATTTCCGGAAACTCGTCGGAAGGAATTCGCTCGCCCTGTTGCGCCAGCATGGCCTGGGTGATGACCAATTCGCCCACCATATTGACCATGCGGTCCATCTTTTCGAGATCAACGCGCACCGCGGTGACGGTCGGGGGTTTCGCTGGGGGTTTCGCCGGTGTTTTCGCTGGGGTTTTCGCCGGAGGCGCGGCGGCGGGAGCCTTTTCAGGCGCTGCGGCGGCGGGTGCTTTTTCAGGCGGCGCGGCGGCGGGCGCTTGCATTTCGTCCGTGCTTTCTTGCGTTTCAGTGGTGATCTTCAAGTCGCAATCGTCCATTACGAACTCGAAGACTTCATCAACCGCGTCCCGCCCGGCGCTGGAAACGAGGTCAATGTCCCAAGATATATAAGCGGCCTCGGAATCCAGGTCCATGAGCACGGGCAATTTGGAAAGATCAGGCTTCGCCGTAACCGCGCCAAGGGTCATTAGTTCGCCCAGCAAAAGCAGCGGCTCATTCGCCCGCTCCAGCATCTTCGAATGGGGAATGAAAGAGATGTGATAGGTCGTCTCAGAGTCGGCTGTTGCGGCTTCATCGGC
>CAJXGZ010000295.1 GCA_913053795.1 uncultured Rhodospirillales bacterium
GAGGGACCAAAAGTGGGTGCGGGAGTATTACTTCGAGAACATCTTTCCGCTGTGCACGCCGCAAGCGATCGATCCGGCGCACCCGTTTCCGTTCATCTCCAACCTGTCCTTGAACCTGCTGGTGAACCTGCACTATCCCAACGAACACACCGCCCTCATGGCGCGGGTCAAGGCGCCCGTGGGCGCCGGCATTCCACGCTTCCTGCGGATCGGCGAAACATTCCGGTTCGTTACCCTGGAGGACGTGATCGCCAATAACCTGGACCTCCTGTTCCCGGACATGGAAATCGCCTCGTGCGAGCTGTTCAGGGTGACCCGCAACGCCAACACCGAAATCGACGAGGAGCAGGCGGGCGACCTGATGGAGATGATTGAAACCGAACTTCGCGACCGCAAGTTCGCCCCCATCGTGCGCATGGAGACGGAAACCGGCGTCAACCCCGTGCACCGGGGCATGCTGGCGGCGGAGCTGGGACTGGACGAGGGCACGGACGTCTTCGAGAGCGACGTCATGATCGGCATGCGCGACCTGTTCGAACTGGCGTCCCTGGACATCCCCGAATTGCACGATCCCGACCACCATCCCATCAACAACGTCAAGCTCCAGGACGACCGCAACATCTTCCACATTATCCGCAACTCAGGTCCCATCCTGCTGCAGCACCCTTATGAATCCTTCTCCACCTCGGTGACCCGCTTCGTCCTCGAAGCCAGCCGCGACCCCAAGGTCCAGGCCATCAAGATGACCCTGTACCGCACCTCGGCGGACACCAACATTATCGAACACCTGATCGACGCCGCCCGCAACGGCAAGCAGGTGGCGGTGGTGGTGGAGCTGAAGGCCCGCTTTGACGAGGCCGCCAACATAAACTGGGCGAACCGGCTGGAGGAGGTGGGCATTCACGTTACCTACGGCGTGCTCGGCCTCAAGACCCATTCCAAGCTGGTCCTGGTGGTGCGCCGGGACTACAACGGGCTGAAACGCTACGCCCATATCGGAACCGGCAACTATCACGCCGGCACCGCGCGCATCTACGCCGACTTGGGGCTGCTGACCTGTGACGCCGAAATCGGCAGGGACCTGACCCGGCTGTTCAACTATCTCACCACGGGCTGCAAACCCTTGCGCAATTACGGCAAGCTGCTGGCGGCGCCGAGGACCATGAAAAAGGCGCTGCTCGCTAAGATCGAGCGCGAAATTGCGGTCCATGGGAAAAAAACGCCCGGCCTTATCCGCTTCAAGGCCAACGCCATTGAGGACCCCGGCATCGTCATGGCGCTGTATCGCGCCTCCCAGGCCGGGGTGAAGGTGGAGCTCATCGTCCGCGACACCTGCCGGCTGCGCCCCGGCGCCGCCGGACTGTCGGACAACATCACCGTGATCAGCATCGTCGGCCGCTTCCTCGAGCACACCCGCATCTACTATTTCCAGAACAACGGCGAGGAGGAATACTTTATCGGCTCCGCCGACCTCATGACCCGCAACCTGGAAAGCCGGGTCGAGGTGATCGTCCCGGTGGAGGACCAGGAATTGCGCAAGGAGCTGAAGCGCATCCTCGACGTCCAGACAAAGGATCAGCGCAACGCCTGGGACATGCAGCCGGACGGAACCTATGTCCAACGCCGCCCCGAACCGGGGCGCCGCGCCGAGAGCAGCCAGCAGGCCTTGATCGCGGCGGCTGAAAAACGCCACCAGGACGCCAACCGCTTGCGCAAGCGAAAGCTCAAGACCATCGCCCGGCGAATGGTGAGGTAGACGGAGGACCGGCCCTTGAAAACCCTCTTATTGCTTCGCCACGCCAAATCCAGTTGGAGCGATCCGTCCCTTGACGACTTCGACCGCCCCCTCAACGAGCGCGGGCGCCGCGCCGGATTGACGATGGGGAAATTCCTCAAGGACAAGGGACCGCTCCCCGGCCTGATCATCTGCTCTTCCGCCAAGCGCGCCCGGCAAACCTTGAAGCGCCTGCAAAAGGCGATCGGCGAAAAAATCCCCGTGCGCTTCGAAGACGGTCTCTATATGGCGTCGCCCAAGAAAATGCTGAACATCCTGAAGCAAGCCGATGACGCCCAGGCCTCCGTCATGCTGATCGGGCACAATCCAGGCATGCACATGCTGGCCCTTGATCTCGCCGATACGGGAGAGGACGGCGCCATGGAAAGGATGCGGGACAAATACCCGACGGCGGCGCTGGCGGCGCTGACGTGCGGCTGTGAACGCTGGAGGGACTTCGGCGCCTGCCGCTTGGACTCCTTCATTCGCCCCAAGGACGTGGAGATGGGGGACTTGGAGGAAAGGGGGTAGCTATTTTTTCTTTTTGGCCTTCTTTTTGGCTTTTTTGATGATGTTTTTAGCTTTCGCCATTTCGGCCTCCGTTTTAAGGGGGTGAATATACTATGACGTCATGGATTCGCCGCCGCAAGGGCGCCGGCGTTGCGGGCGAAATCAGAAATCTCTTTGTTCAGAAGACCGAAGGCGTAAGGCTCCAAGGCGTTAAAGATAAAATTCATGACCCCCTTGAGGGGATGCCCGTCGTCGGGATTGTGGTAATCGACGAACACCGCCTTGCCGCCCGGCACAACGCTGGAAAGCAGAGCGTTGACGATGGCCTGCTTGTAGTCGTCGGGCGTTTCGTGAAGCAGGAAATAGCTGGACGCCGCGTCATAGGCTTCGCCGACGGGCGCCGCGGCGTCGGCGAGACACGGACCTTCGCCTGCGCCATGCCAGCCAGCTTACGGCGGCAGCGCTCGACCTGGACCGGCGTCACGTCGATCACGTCGAGCCTCCCCCATTAGCTTCTTATGTTTTCCCCAAAGGATCACCGAAACCACGAAGACATGATCAAGAAGAGCCGCGCAAACAGGGTTGATATGGGCCCAGGAATAGGTCTCGGTCATATAGCCGGGAATTGACGGCCCAGGGAGGGGGGCGCTGATCGCCTCGGCGAACGGAGCCCGGGCCGCTTTGTTGAAGTCTTTCACAACGAATGCCCTTCCCCCATCCCGCGCAGCACTTGGCTTACCAAAGGCACGGTAATGTTTCGACGCCGCGCTAGAGCCGATTCGTCAATGGCGCGAACCAAACGGCGCGCCCCATCAAAGGAGCGCTCCATGCGCGCCAGCATGAAATCCACCACTTCGCCGTCCACCTCAACCGTGATCTTCACCTGCTGCATCGCAACCTCCTATAAAACTTCGCCGGCAGCAAAATG
>CAJXGZ010000296.1 GCA_913053795.1 uncultured Rhodospirillales bacterium
AGAAAGCGGGCGACCGCGCCGACCTCATCGCTTTCATGAAAACGTTGAAGTAGCTTTTTTTGTAATTTCGCGCGAAAAAACGGCGCCCCGTCTGGTTCTTAGGCGGGGCGCTTTTCCTTAGCCGCGCGGCGGCGGCGCTGTAAGGCGATGATGAAGAGCAGCAGGGCCAGGGCCGGGATGTACAGCAATTGCTTGGGCGGTCTGTCGGTTTTTTGTTGAATGCCGGCGATTTCCCAGTCGAAATCGAGCTTCTGTTTTTCGGCGGCGCTTCCAAACGAGATGCTGTCGATAAAGACCTTGTTATCTTCGTTGCGCAACTCAAGACCGGCGCCCGCCAACCGCATGGCCCCTGTGCCCTTGGCGCCGAGGGGAAGCATGACCACTTTGTCCACCAGCTTTCCTTCCAGGGTCTCGCCCTTGACTTGAATGCGTATTTGCGCGTTTTCACCCATATCCCTGGCGATGTCGTAAATTTGCGCGGCGGGAATGCTTTCAAGGGGCGGAACGATCTTGTCCATCCAATATCCGGGCCTGAACAAGGTGAACGCCGCCAAAAGCAACGCCAGGGATTCCCAAATTCGGCATTTAACCAAGAAATACCCTTGGGTGGCGGCGGCGAAGATCATCATCGCCGTGACGGCGCTGGCGATGGTGAAAACCAGCTCCCACCAATGATCAATGCCGATCATCAGCAACTGGGTGTTGAAAATGAACAGAAACGGCAGGATCGCCGTTCGAATGTCGTAGGCGAATCCCTGCAACCCGGTCTTTATGGGATCACCCCCTGATATGGCCGCCGCCGCGAAGGCGGCCAAGCCCACCGGCGGCGTGTCGTCGGCGAGAATGCCGAAATAGAAGACGAACATGTGAACCGCGATCAGCGGCACGATCAGGCCGCTCTGGGCGCCCAGCGTCACCACCACCGGCGCCATCAGGGTGGATACGACGATGTAGTTGGCGGTGGTCGGCAGGCCCATGCCCAGGATCAGGCTGATTACGGCGGTGAAAAGCAGCATCAGCAGCAGGTTGCCGGCGGAGATGAACTCGACGAACTCGGTCATCATCAGGCCGATGCCGGTCAGCGTGACGGCGCCGACGACGATGCCGGCGGCGGCGGTGGCGACGCCGATGCCGATCATGTTGCGGGCGCCGCCAACCAAGCCGTTGATAAGCTCGTCGAATCCCCGGCGGAAAGCGCTCCGCTTGTCGCTTGTTTTGTGAAAGACCGCTTTCAGGGGGTGCTGGGTGATAACGATGAAAATCATAAAAAGGCTGGCCCAAAAGGCGGAAAGACCCGGCGACAGCCGCTCCACGGTCAAACACCAGATCAACACCACCACCGGCAGCAGGAAATAAAGACCGGCCTTGATGGTGGGACCCGGTTCGGGCAGTTCGTCTATTTGATGGGTGATCTCTATTTCAGGAAATTTCGCGGCGTACCCGACAAGCCCAACATAGGCGGCGATCAGCAGCACGGTGGCGATAAACGGCGTCGCCGTCCCCGCCACTCCCTTGATCCAGCCGAGGCCGTAGTAGACAAAAGCGGTCAGAACCATCAGCGCCAATATGGTCGTCACGAAAGATAGCATGGACTGAGCCAATGTTTTCTTAACGCGCCGGGGCAATCCCTTCATGTTGGCTTTCAGGGCTTCCAGGTGGACGATATAGACCAGCGCGATATAGGAGATGACGGCGGGCAGGAAGGCGTGGGTGATGACCTCCACATAGGAAATGCCCACGTATTCGATCATCAGGAAGGCGGCGGCGCCCATGATGGGCGGCGTCAACTGGCCGTTGGTGCTGGAGGCCACCTCGATGGCCCCGGCTTTTTCCGCCGAAAAGCCGACCTTTCTCATCAATGGAATGGTGAAGGTGCCGGTGGTCACCACGTTGGCGATGGAGGAGCCGGAGATCATCCCGGTCATGGCCGAGGACACCACCGCCGCCTTGGCCGGGCCGCCCTTCATGTGGCCCATCAGGGCGAAGGCGACGCGGGTGAAATAGTTGCCGGCGCCGGCCTTCTCAAGCAGCGAGCCGAACAGCACGAACAAAAACACCATGTCGGTGGACACCCCCAGCGCCACGCCGAACACGCCCTCGGTGTACAGCCAATAATGGGACATGCCCTTGGCCAGGCTTGCCCCCTTGTGGGCGATGATGTCGGGCATATAGGGGCCGCCGAAGGTGTAGAGAAGGAAAACGGCGCAAACCACCATCAGCGGCGGACCCAGGGCGCGGCGAGTCGCCTCCAGAAGCAGAACAATGCCGACCACGCCAACCACCAGATCATAGGTGGTGGGGTCGCCGGGACGGTCCGACAGCGCCTCGTAGAACAGGTACAGGTAGCCGGCGCAAAAGGCGGCGATCAACGCCAGCAGCCAATCCTGTAGGGGGATATAATCGCGCGGCGAACGCTTGGACGCGGGATAGGCGGCGTAGGTGAGGAAGATGGCGAAGGCCAGATGAATGGAGCGCGCCTCGGTGCTGTTGAAAACGCCGGCGCCGATCATGTAGGGCAGCGGAGACGCCAGCCAAAGCTGAAAGGAGGCCCAGGCGAGGGGAACGAAGAACAGGACTTTTCCAGGGAATCCTTGGGGCGTGCGGGCGCCGGTGTCCACCTCGGCGATCATGTCCTCAAGTTTTGCGTCTGAGATTTTTTCTTCGCTCATATTCTTGTGATTTAAAAAAAAGGGAAGGAACGGCGCCTACGCCATTTCTCCCCCTCAAAAAAAACCTTACATCAGGCCCGCTTCCTTGTAGTACCTGAGCGCGCCGTCATGTATCGGCGCCGACAGGCCGTCCTTAATCATCTCTTTCTTCTTCAGGGTTTTAAAGGCCGGATGAAGTTTCTTGAAGTCGTCAAAGTTCTCGAACACCGCCTTAACCACCACGTACACCACGTCGGCGGGGACTTTGGCGGAGGACACAAAAGTGGCGCTGACGCCGAAAGTCTTTGTGTCGTTGGGATTGCCGCGGTACATGCCGCCGGGAATGGTGGCCGTGCGGTAGTAGTTTTTATCATTCACCAGCTTGTCGATGGCCGGTCCTGAGACGTTGACCAGCACGCTGTCGCAAGAGGTGACGGCCTCCTTGATGGAGCCCGAGGGATGGCCGACGGTGAAGACCATGGCGTCGATCTTGTTGTCGCAAAGAGCCGCCGACTGCTCGGCCGACTTCAATTCAGAGGCCAGGGC
>CAJXGZ010000297.1 GCA_913053795.1 uncultured Rhodospirillales bacterium
CTTTTGGGGCCAGAGGCGGTGAATTCCGAAAATGGCATGAAGTACAGCCGCCGTGAATGGACTTTCTATCTTATGGGGTTCGTTGTTTTTTTGATCCTGTACGGCATCATCATTCTGTCCATTTTGCTTTTAGCCATTCCCCTCGGCTTAGTCGCCGCGGCAACCCCGAAATCCCTTGCCTCTACCAGCGCCGCCCGAAGGGTCGCTTTTCCCGTCCCCTCGGGGCGTCGGGAACGCTTGACGATGCTCCAGCATCGCTGGCGCGCCCCCTCCTGCCGAGGAAACGGGAAAAGCGATCGTAAGGGTGCAATTAAGGTGATACAGGCCACTAACCGCTTACAGAAAATCCCTCAACATAGCCGCCAGCGGTTTGTCGGCTGGGAGCATTTCCAGGTCTCCCATGCGCACCGGCTTGATCCATTTTATCCGTTGGCCTTCCAGCGGCGTGATGACTCCCTTCCACACCCGGCAGACGTAGAGCGGCATCAGCAGGTGGAATTTTTCGCCAACGTGGGAGGCGAACGTGAAGGGGGCCAGGCAGCTCTCGGTGATGTCCATATCGAGCTCCTCCTTGAGCTCGCGCACCAGCGCCGCCTCGGGGGTTTCGCCGTCCAGCACCTTGCCGCCGGGGAATTCCCAGAGGCCCGCCATGTCCTTGCCCCCCGGGCCCTCGGGGCGCTGCGCCAACAGCGCCCGGCCGTCGGCGTCGATAATGGCCGCCGCCGCCGCCAGCACAATGGGCAAGTCCCCGCCGCCGGGACGGGTCTTCACTTGCATGCAGCCCGGGTCAGGTCCTGTAATCGGCATTGATGTCGATATAGCCGTGGGTGAGGTCGCAGGTCCAGACGGTGGAGGCGCCGTCGCCGACGCCCACGTCCACATGGATGGTGATCTCGTCGCCCTTCATGTGTTCGGCCACAGGGGCCTCGTCGTAATCGGCGACGGCGGCGCCGTTGGCGGCGACGGAGACGCCGCCGATGGCGATGTTCAGCTTGTCGCGTTCGGCTTTTTCTCCGGCCTTGCCGACGGCCATGACGATGCGCCCCCAGTTGGCGTCCTCGCCGGCGATGGCGGTTTTGACCAGGGGCGAGTTGGCGACGCTGAGCCCAATAGCGCGCGCCGCACCGCCGTCTTCGGCGCCGCTGATCGAGATGGTTACGAACTTGGACGCCCCTTCCCCGTCGCGCACCACCTGCTGGGCGAGATCGGCGGTCAAATCATCGAGTTTGGCCCTGAAATCGTTAAGAAGGCCATCGGCCGGACCCTCGGGCTTTTTATTCCCGGCCCGCGCCGTCGCGAACAACAAGACCGTATCGCTGGTCGAAGTATCGCTGTCGACGGTAATGCAATTGAACGAACCGTCCACGGACGCGTTCAGAACGTCTTGAAGAACATGGCTTGGAAGGTCGGCGTCGGTAAAGACGAAAGCGAGCATGGTCGCCATGTCCGGGGCGATCATGCCAGACCCCTTGACGATACCGTTGATCACCACTTCGGTTTCTCCGATCCGGGCTATCCGTGAAGCCCCTTTCGGATAGGTGTCCGTGGTCATGATCGCGCGTGCGGCCTCTTCCCAGCCTCTTTCGACTAAATTGTCCTTGAGACCGGGCACCGCCGCCGTCAGCAACTCGAAGGGTAAGGGCTCGCCGATGACACCGGTGGACGCGGCGAAAACCGTACTCGGGCGGCAGGGGAACAGATCGGCCACCGCCTTAACGACCCGCTCGACGGCGTCTTCTCCGGCCCGGCCCGTAAAGGCGTTGGCGTTGCCGGAATTGACCACCAGGGCCGATGCGAGGCCCCCCTTAAGCGCCTTGCGGCACCAATCGACCGGCGCCGAGGCCGTTTTCGATTTCGTGAAAACACCGGCCACGCTTGTTCCCTGAGCTAGTTCCGCCAACATCAAATCCGTACGCCCAATATAGCGCAGCCCGCAGGCGGCGACGCCGAGGCGAACGCCGGCCACGGGCGGCATCTCGGGGAATTTTTCCGGCGCTAGCGGGGAAACGGCGTCCATGGTAGAGATCCTATTTTCCGGCGTCTTCGAGCGGCGATCCGTCGAGGTTGAAATTCACGATCTTCGCCTTGTTCCTGAGTTTGTTGAGATAAGCCGAACCGATCGTACGGGCCAGTTTGGCGCTTAATTCCTTCTTTACCTCTTCAAACGACGGGGCCGCGGCGGTCCGCTTGTCCTCGACCTTGATGACATGCCAGCCGAATTGCGTTTTTACCGGCGTTTCGGTGACCTCGCCCTTTTTCAGGGCGAAAGCGGCCTTGGAAAAATCCGGCACCATCCGCCCTTCGGCGAAGTACCCCAGGTCGCCGCCTTGGCCGGCCGAAGGACCAATGGATTTTTTCTTGGCCAATTCGGCGAAATCAGCCCCTTTTTTGATTTCGGCAATAACGTCGCGGGCTTCTTTTTCCGTCTTAAGCAAGATGTGTCTGGCCCGGACTTCCTTTTTCTTGGCGGTTTCGGCGCGAAGCTTGGCGTAGGCTTTATCCAATTTTTCCTTGGTAATCTGTTTTTGGATATAGCCGGTCAGGTACGCGCGTTCGAGAAGCTGTTCTTCGACCCGCGCCAGACGCTCCTTGAAACCGGGGTCGTTCTCAAGGCCTGCCTTACGGGCTTCCGCCGCCACCAGTTTGGTGTCGGTAAGGCTCTTGACCAGAATCCCATACACGGCATCAAGCGGAACCTGGCGGTAGCTCTCGGGAAGACGCGTGCGGGCCTCTTCCAAATCGGAACGGTGGATGTTTTCTCCGTTGACGGTTGCGACCACGGGATTCTCGGCGGCGAGAGCCCGGAACGGTAGGACCGAACCAAACAATGTCATGAAAACGGCGGCAACCAGGATCGGGCGGAACATAATCAATACTATCCTTTTTTCATTAAACAATTAAGAAAGGGCGAGGCATCATAATCAATAAATAACTTCCCGAAAGGGAAAAGCTTTCCGCTATGGTTTACCAGAAACGGTCTAATTTGCTACAGTTGTCCTTGAGATACGCAAGGCTATAGCAGGGGTGCGCGCCGGTCATGTTGGAAACAGTGAGCTTCCCGGATTTTCCCGATTCCGCCGACCTGCCCCCTTTAATTGAAATCGACGCCGAAACCAAAAATATCGTTCTCGGCGCCATTAAGTTGGTGTTGAAGCGGCTAAAGAACAAAAAT
>CAJXGZ010000298.1 GCA_913053795.1 uncultured Rhodospirillales bacterium
GATATCGTACAAATATGCCGCAAACACTGGGTCGTTGAGTGACTGCCGCATGGCGATTCTTGAGTTTCTGCAAGAGGATTGCCGCCCCAAACTGCTGGCGCGGGCCCTTGAGAATCTATTGGCCGATGAAAAGGCGCGGGCGGCTCAAAAGTCGGCGGTTGACGAAGCCTTGAAGATCATGGGACGCGGCGGCCCGTCCCCCAGCATGCGCGCCGCCGAAGCGGTTCTCAAGGTTATCAATCAAAGGTCTTAGCGTTTTCCGATCGGCGTGTACGTGCGCTGCACTTCGCCTTTGTAGAGCTGGCGGGGGCGGCCGATGGTGGTGGTCGGATCGGCGATCATTTCCTTCCATTGGGCCACCCATCCGGCGGTTCTGGCCATGGCGAACATGACCGTGAACATGGATACGGGGATGCCCATGGCGCGGTAGATGATGCCGGAATAGAAGTCGACGTTGGGGAACAGCTTTTTCTCGATGAAATAGTCGTCCTTGAGGGCGATGCGCTCCAGCTCCATGGCCAACCCAAGCAGGGGATCGTTCTTGACGCCGAGTTCATCCAGCACCTCGTCACAGCTTTCCTTGAGCACCTTGGCGCGGGGGTCGTAGTTCTTGTAGACCCGGTGGCCGAAGCCCATCAGCCGGAAGGGGTCGTTCCTGTCCTTGGCGCGCTTGATGAATTCCGGGATACGGTCCTTTGTGCCGATTTCCAACAGCATATTCAACACCGCCTCGTTGGCGCCGCCGTGGGCCGGTCCCCAAAGAGAGGCGATGCCGGCGGCGATGCAGGCGAAGGGGTTGGCGTCGCTGGAGCTTGCCAAGCGGACGGAAGAGGTGGAGGCGTTCTGTTCGTGGTCGGCGTGCAGGATCAGCAGCCGGTCCATGGCGCGGGCCAGCACCGGGTTGACCCCGTTTTCCTCGCAAGGGGTCGAAAACATCATGTGCAGGAAGTTTTCGGAGTAGCTCAAGTCGTTGCGGGGATAAACAAAGGGCTGACCGACGGAGTACTTGTAGGAGACGGAGGCGATGGTCGGCATCTTGGCGATCAGCCGGTGCGTCGCCACCTCGCAGCATCGAGGGTCGTTGATGTCGGTGCTGTCGTGATAGAAGGCCGATAGCGCCCCGGCGGCGCCGCACATGATCGCCATGGGATGAGAATCACGGCGGAACCCCTTGAAAAAATTATACATCTGCTCGTGCAGCAGGGTGTGGTAGGTGATGTATCCGTCGAATTCGTTCATCTGCTCTGAGTTGGGCAGATCACCGTAGAGCAGAAGATAGCAGACCTCAAGGAAGTTGGACTTTTCCGCCAACTCTTCGATGGCGTAGCCGCGGTGGCGCAGGATTCCCTTCTCGCCGTCGATGAAGGTGATGGTGGAATCGCAGCTCGCCGTTGACTTGAAACCCGGGTCATAGGTGAAAAGGCCGGTTTGGGCGTAAAGCTTGCGCACGTCGATGACGTCGGGACCGGCGCTGCCGGTGAGGATGGGAAAATCGTGTTTTTCCCCGGTCCTGTTGTCGATAATCGTCGCCGTGTCCCCATTGCCTTTTTTGCTCATAATATCCTCACTCTGATCCTGTTGCCTTTTCTATAACATAGTTATTGATTTTTCATGTTAAAGGCGTCTTCGATCCTTGCCAGTGATTCGCCGCGGCCCAGAGCCTCCATGACCTCGAAAACCCCCGGCGAAACGCCTGCGCCGGTCAGCGCCGCGCGCAGGGGCTGGGCGATCGCGCCAAGCTTGATCTCTTGGGCGTCCGCGAAACGGCGAATGGCGTCCTCGATGGCCTCAACAGACCAGGCGTCCAGCCCGGCCAAGGGGTGATGAATGGCGCGCAGGCGATCAAGGGCGTCGGCGTCAAGTATCTTTTTGGCCCTGTCATTCAAGGGTAGAGGCCGTTCACGAACATAAAAAGCAGCGTTTTCAGTTAGTTCCACCAATGTCTTAGCGCGATTTTTGAGGGTCGGCATGCCTTTCAACAGACGCTCCCTGACGGCATTGGAGAGGGGCGTTTCACTCAGTTTCGGAAGAACCAGCGCGCACAGGTCTTCATTGGCGGAGGCGCGCAAGTAGTGGCCGTTGAGGTTGGTGAGCTTGTCCATGTCGAAGCGGGACGGGGATTTGCCGGCGCCGTCCAGATCGAACCATTGGACGGCCTGCTCGGTGGAGATGATCTCATCGTCCCCATGGCCCCATCCCAGGCGCAGGAGGTAGTTGCGGAGCGCTTCGGGCAGGAAACCCATTTCCCGGTAGGCGTCAACGCCCAGCGCCCCGTGGCGCTTGGACAACTTGGCTCCGTCGGCGCCGTGAATCAGCGGAATATGGGCGAATTCAGGCGTTTCCCAGCCCAGCGCCACGTAAAGCTGGGTCTGGCGGAAAGCGTTGGTCAAATGGTCGTCGCCGCGGATCACATGGGTGACGCCCATCTCATGGTCGTCGACCACCACCGCCAGCATATAGGTGGGCGTTCCGTCGGCCCTGAGCAGCACCATGTCGTCCAGCTGCTTGTTGGCGACGGTGACCTCGCCCTGCACCAGATCCTTGATATGCGTTTCGCCGTCCCGGGGCGCCTTGAGGCGGATCGCCGGGGAAACATTTTTTGGCGCTTTGGAAGGGTCGCGGCCGCGCCAGCGGCCGTCATAACGCATGGAGCGGCCTTCTTTTTTCGCCGTATCGCGCATTTCGGCCAGTTCCTCGGGCGAGCAATAGCATGGATAGGCCTTGCCTTCCGCAAGCAGCTTTTGCGCCGCCTCTGCGTGCGCGCTTGCCCTGGAGTATTGGGAGACGGCGCCGCCTTCCCAGTCCAGGCCCAGCCATGAGAGCCCGTCCATGATGGCCTTCAGCGCCGCCTCGGAGGAGCGCTTGCGGTCGGTGTCCTCGATTCGAAGCAGGAACTTGCCGTCATGATGACGCGCATAGAGCCAGTTGAACAAGGCGGTTCGGGCGCCGCCCACATGCAACGCCCCGGTGGGGCTGGGCGCAAAGCGTGTGATGATCGCAGGTGTTGACATGGCGAAATTGTAACGCATTTAGAAAAAACAGTATGCTATGCAGTGCCTACAAAACAGAGAACCCTTATGCCTCCCACCGAAACCGAGCCTGCCGCGCATTTCATTCAACAAATCATTGCCCAGGACAACCAGTCGGGCAAGTTTGAGG
>CAJXGZ010000299.1 GCA_913053795.1 uncultured Rhodospirillales bacterium
ATGCGGCGAAGCTGTTCGAATGCCTGCTGGCCGTGGTCGAACCGGATCGCCTGGTGTTTTCCGGCTTCGGCATGCGCGAGGGCCAAATGCTGAAAAACCTGCCCGCCGAGGTGCGCGGCCAGGACCCCCTGATCAGCGGATGCATCGGCGTCTCCGAACAGGGCGGACGCTTCGCCATGGACGGCGATGAAATCCTCGCCTGGATGTCGCCGCTGTTTCCGACCGAGGACCCGGTTCACTGGCGGCTCAGGCTGGCCGCCTGTTTGATCAGCGACATCGGCTGGAGCGAGCATCCGGACTACAGGGCCTTGCACGCCTTGCGCCGGGCGTTGCGGCTGCCCTTCGCCGGGCTTTCCCATAGCGACCGCGGGGTGCTGGGCCTGACCGTCTATGTCCGCTATAACGGCGATCCGTGGGAGCCTGATCTGGCCCCCGTGCGCAACCTGTTGGCGGAAGGCCAAATCGCCTGGGTGGAGACGGTGGGGCTGGCGCTGAGGCTGGCCCACACCCTGTCGGGCGGCGCGCCGGGACTGCTGTCCGGAGCCTCGCTGAAAAGGGGCGCGGAAAAGCTGACCCTGAAGCTGCCCGAGGACCAGGGCGAACGCGACGTCCTGGAAAGCGAAGCGGTGGAGCGCCGCCTCAAAACCCTGGCCCGGTCCATGGGGCTTAAGGGCAGGGTGAGTTAAGGAACGGTCACGACGCGAGCGTCTGCGACCCATCCACCAGGATCAACTTCTTTCCGCCGACGGCCAAGGCGGTTTCGCCGTTTCTGAGCTTAAGCGCGTCGGCGCCGAAGACCTCCCGGCGCCAGCCATGCAGGGCCTTGACGTCGGCGTCGGCGCCGAAGGCGGCGATCATCTCGACGTCGGCCACCGAGGCCAGCAGTTTCTGAGCGACGCCGGATTCCTCGCATTTCATCTTGAGCAGCACCTTCAGCAAGTCCGAGACCGGGCCGATGCCGCGGGGCAGTTCGCGCCTGACCTTGGGTTGGGGGCGCTCCTCCTTGGGCGTATCGAGGCCGCGCTTCACGGCCTTGAGGATCGCTTCGCCCGCCGGACCCTCGGCGAGGCGGCGCCCCAAGCCCCTGGTGCGGGCCAGATCGGCGGGCGTCGACGGCGTGTGGTGGGAAATTTCCATCAAGGCCTCGTCACGCAAAATCCGGTTGCGCGGCTGATCGCGGCGCCGCGCCTCCTCCTCGCGCCAGGCGGCCACCTCGCGCAGCACCGCCAGACAGCGGGCGTTGGCGTTGCCCGCCTTGATGCGGCGGAACGCCTCCCTGGGGTCCGGGTCATAGGTGCCGTTGCTCATCAGCACCGCCATTTCCTCCTCCAGCCAGCCGGCGCGGCCGTTGGCGTCGAGCATGTCCTGGAGCTTCTCGTAGGCCTCGCGCAGGTACGTCACGTCGGCGAGGGCGTAGGAAATCTGGCGCTCGCTCAACGGCCTGAGCGCCCAGTCGGTAAAGCGCGAGGACTTGTCGACGCGGTTCTTGGTGAGTTTGGAGATCAACGCCTCGTAACCAACGGAATCGCCGAAACCGCAAACCATGGCCGCCACTTGGGTGTCGAACACCGGCTCCGGCAGGCGCCCGGTCAGCTTATGGAAAATCTCCAAATCCTGGCGCGCCGCGTGAAAGACCTTGAGCTTGGAAGGATCGGCCATCAGCTTGAACAGAGAGGTCAGGTCCATCCCCTCGGCCATGGCGTCGATGACGCGGCCCTCGCGCGCGCCCGCCACCTGCACCAGACACAAAATAGGCCAGAAGGTCTTCTCGCGCATGAACTCGGTGTCAACGGTGATGTAGGAGTCTTGGGAAAGGCGCAAGCAAAACGCTTCCAGCTCTTCGGTGTCGGTGATCAAGGGCATGGAGTTAAAAAAACCGATTCAAATTTTCGGGGGAAAGACGAGGGTTTCAAAAATGGGGCTCACGCATAACATATCTTGCTCTCTATTGCGCCAAAAAAACGCCGAGGCGCGCGGCAAGGGCGTCGCGGTCCTTCAGCCGGCACTCCCAAACCGTCAAGACCTCCCACCCCATTTTGCGAAGCTCTGATAGATGCTCGGCGTCGCGCTCGACGTTGCGCCGGATTTTGCTTTCCCAGTACACCCGGTTTTTCTTGGGCGTTCTGGCCCCCCTCTTGCAGTCGTGCCCATGCCAAAAGCAGCCGTGCACGAAGATGATTTTCCGCCGCCCGGCGAACACCATATCCGGCTTGCCTGGAAGGTCCGGGCGATGCAGACGGTAGCGATGCCCCATGGCGTGGACCAAACGGCGGACGATCATCTCAGGCCTTGTGTCGCGCCCCTTCACCGAGCGCATGATCCTGCTGCGATTTTCGGGGGTTTCCTTCACCGCGATTAAGAACCTATCGCTTGCATTTTCTCTCGGCCAGGATGCGCGCCTGGGAGGCGTTTTGCGACTCCACCGGCACATAGCTCTTTCCGGCGATGACGTAGGTCTTGGCTGACTTGAAATTGCCGGCGCCCAGACGCTCGGTGAGAACCTCCCGGCAGGCGGTGCAGGTGTTGACGATGATCACGCCACCGTCAATACGGCGCTGGAATTGGGCGCATTTCTTGTCGTCGGACTCGTTTTCAGTGGATTTAGGCGCTTCGGGGCGGCAAGGCCTGCTTGACGTCACCCGCGTCTGTCCGGGACCGCGAAAGGACAGCTCGGTCTTGGACTTGGCGGGAACCGTGTAGGTGCGGTGAATGGCGGGCTTGTTTCCCGGCCGCTTGCGGCTCAGCTTGACGATCTGGCAGGAGCCGCAACGGTTGACCAGCAACTCGCGCCCGTTGCGTTTGCCCAACGCCACGCATTGGCTGGCGACGGGCGTCAAAAGCGGGTTCGCCATGCTTGGGACGGACCCGGCGTGGAGGGCGCCGCCGGAAGCCGCCCCAAAAGACGCCCCATATGACGCCCCTGGCCAGCCGGCAAGAACAACGCCGGCCAACAAAAACAAGACTTTCAAAAAGATCGATGCGCGCACCATGCCAACCATTATAGCCGCCAATGGTTAAGACAGGGTTATGCTCAACTCGAACGCCCTGTCGACCTCGACGGCGGACCGCGCGTGGGTGCCGGCTTTGGGGCCGAAGACCTCGACCATCAGGTCCGAGACGCCGTTGACGACTTTGGGACGGCCGGTGAAATCGGACG
>CAJXGZ010000300.1 GCA_913053795.1 uncultured Rhodospirillales bacterium
GGGCGAACTTGGGAAGCCGTCGTATGGGCGCCATATGTTAGATTCTATCCACTAGGAGTCATAGTAAGCCATGAAATTTAAAGGCGCCATAGCCGCCGGACATCCGGAAACCGCCGCCGCCGCCGCCGCCGTGCTGGAGGAGGGCGGCAACGCTTTTGACGCCGTGCTGGCCGGCCTGTGCGCCGCCTGCGTGGCGGAGCCGGTTTTAGCTTCCCTTGGCGGCGGCGGATTTCTGCTGGCCCGCTCGGCAGGCGGCGAAACCGCGCTCTATGACTTTTTCGCCCAGACTCCGAAAGCGCGAGGTAAGGGAGAGGGCGACTTCTTCCCCATCCTCGCCGACTTCGGCGACGCCCAGCAGGAGTTTCATGTGGGCATGGGCTCCATGGCGACGCCGGGCGTGGTCAAGGGCCTGTTCAGGGTTCACGCGGAGCTGTGCTCCATGCCCATGGCGCGCATCGTCGAGCCGGCGGCGGCGTTGGCCCGCAAAGGCGTCCGGGTGAACCGGCTGCAAGCCTATATTTTCGAGATTGTCGGAAAGATTTACACCAGCAACGACGCTTGCCGCGCCGCCTACGGCGGGGCCATGAAAGAGGGCGGGACGCTGGCCATGCCTGACTTGGCCGGCGCCCTGGAGGCCTTGGCCCGGGAAGGCGGCGATCTGTTCTACCGCGGAGAGATGGCCGGGCGGCTGGCGGATGACTGCCGGACCGGCGGCGGCCGCTTGACCCTCGCTGATATGGCGGACTACCGGGTGATCAAGCGCAAACCCCTTGAGTTCGGGTTTCAAGGCGCCCGGCTGTTCACCAATCCGCCGCCGTCCAGCGGCGGCGTCCTCATCGCCTTCGCTCTCGAGCTTCTGAAAGGGGCGGCGCTGGAGACCGTTGAATTCGGGTCGGGCGCCCATCTTGAACGCCTCGCCAAGGCCATGGCGCTGACTAACAAGGCGCGGCTGGACAGCCGTCTGCATGAGTCCGGCGAGGACGCCGCCGAGACCCTGCTGAACCCCGAATTCCTGGAAACCTACCGCCGCCAAGTCCTGGGCCGCCCGGTCAGCATGCGCGGCACCACCCACATCAGCGTTATCGACGGCAATGGCGCCGCCGCCGCCCTGACGGTGTCCAACGGCGAGGGCTCGGCCTACATCATTCCCGGCTCCGGCGTCATGGTGAACAACATGCTGGGCGAGGAGGACATCAATCTCCACGGCTTCCATCAATGGCCCGAGGATACGCGCATGTGCTCCATGATGGCGCCGACGCTGGCGCTGAAGGCGGGGGGCGAGGAGGTGATTTTGGGTTCGGGCGGCTCCAACCGCATCCGCACCGCCATCTTGCAGGTGCTGCTTAACCTGTTGCAATTCGGCATGGACGCGGAGGCGGCGGTGGCGGCGCCGCGAATCCACTTCGAGAACGATTTGCTCAATATGGAGAACGGCGTCGGCGAAGAAGCCGTCAAAATTCTGGCCGGTTCTTTCCCGCAAACCAAGATGTGGAGCGGCAAGAACCTGTTTTTCGGCGGAGTCCATTCGGTGACCTTCAATCCGTCGACGGGGGAATTCAAGGGCGTCGGCGACGAACGCCGCGGCGGCGTTGCGGTGACGGTTCCTTAAAAGGCCAAGGAATTATTAAAAATCAAAGGGATATGGCCCCTAAATTGCCTTTCGGCGCCCCAACCCGGCAACATCTTCCTCATTCCTGGGATTTTTTTTCTTGCGGCCGCCGCCAAGTTTATAAAAATACATAAAAAACGATTTGTTTACAATAGGTTGGCATGGAATGACGGTTGGCATGAAATTAGCATAAAATTAATGGAGAAAACGAAAATAATCTGGTCGTTGGGCCGTTACGGAAAAAAAATTATGAGCGCTACTGCAAACGGAATTACCGCCGCCTCCATGAAAAGCGCCTTTGTGCGCACATTAGCCGCCTTCGCCGCCGGTCTGGTTTTGATGCTGGGCGTCATGGCCGGCGCCGACGCCGCCTCGCGCATCAAGGATGTCGTCGATTTTGAAGGCGTGCGCGACAACATGCTGATCGGTTATGGTTTGGTGGTCGGCCTTAACGGCACCGGCGACACCCTTAACACCGGCCATTTCACCCAGCAGAGCCTGCAAGCCATGTTGAACAGGTTAGGCATTAAGCCGACGGACAACGGCATCGACTCCAAAAACGTGGCCGCCGTGATGGTGACCGCGACGTTGCCGCCCTTCGCCCGCCAAGGCGGGCGCATCGACGTCACCGTCAGCGCCATGGGCGACTCCGATAGCCTGCTCGGCGGCACGCTTTTGGTGACGCCGCTGCTCGGCGCCGACAACGAAGTCTACGCCGTCGCCCAGGGCCAATTGGCGGTCGGCGGATTCTCCGCCACCGGCGCCGCCGAAACCGTGGTCAAGGGCGTGCCAACCAGCGCCCGCATCGCCAACGGCGCCATTATCGAGCGCGAGGTCGGCTTTGATATGTCCAATATGAAGTCGGTCAAGTTGAACCTGCGCAACCCCGATTTCACCACGGCCCGGCGCATCTCGCAGGCCATTAACGCTTTCCTCGGCTCCAACGCGTCCAGCGCCATCGACCTTTCCACGGTGCAAATCAGCGTGCCGTCCAGCTACCGCGCCAACGTGGTCAACCTGCTGACCGATATCGAGCAATTGCGCATCGAGCCCGATCAGGTGGCCCGGGTGGTCATCGACGAGCAATCAGGCGTCATCGTCATGGGCGAGAACGTCCGCATCTCGACGGTGGCCATCGCTCAGGGCAACCTGACCATTCGCATCACCGAATCACAGCAGGTTTCTCAACCCGGCCCCTTCGCCGAAGTCGGCGCCAGAGGCATCGCGGAGGTCACGCCGGATCACATTCTGTTTTCGTTTCACGGCCTACCCGAACGCCACATCAAGGCCGAAGACGACACGAACGAACATTGCCTGGTCAAGCCCGACTGCTGTGCACGCATCACGGGCACCAACCGCTACTGTTACCGTGCGCACTGTTATTCGACCGCCGGCGACATCGCGGCCAGGCTCGGGCTGTCCGCCGACGACTACACCGTGTGTTTTCAATCGCGCCTCGGCCGCACGCCATGGATCAAACCCTGGACCGATGAGCTTCTCGATGA
>CAJXGZ010000301.1 GCA_913053795.1 uncultured Rhodospirillales bacterium
TCCCTGGATCATGACCCGCCGGTTGTGGGCGAAGCCGGCCAGAATGGCCAGCGTGGTGTCATGGTTGAACTGGTAGGCGCCGTCGATTTCCGGCACATGCTCCTCGGGGCTGCTGAAAGCCGGAACCTCCATGCCGCTGTCGATGCCGAAGGTCTGGCGCACGGAGATGCTTATGTCCGGCGCTTGCGGGGGGAAGGCTGTTTCGCTGTCGGTTTGCATGGGCGTTACGTTTCCAGATAGGCAATGACGGTTTCGTAGGCCTGGCTGATTTGCTTGAATTTTTCCTCGGACGCCTTGTCGCCGTTGTTGGCGTCGGGGTGATGGCGCTTGACCAGCTCCTTATAGCGGGCCTTGACGGTGCTGAGCGTGACGGGCGGGAGCAGATCGAGGACGGCCATGGCTTTTTCCTCCGCCGTCAGCGCCTTGCGGCCGTTCCGAGGCTTGTATCCGCCGCCGTTGAAGCCGCCGAAATCGTTGAAGGCGGCCCCGGCGTCAAAAGCATGGGCGTTAAAAGCGTAGGCGAGCCGGTTGGAGCCAAGGGGCCACGAGGGCCGGCGCCCGACGTTATCCATGCGCACGTCGGCCTCCACCTCGTCATCCGTCATGCCGTCGTAATAGTTCCAGGACTTGTTGTAGACGCGGATATGCTCCAGGCAGAACCAGCGGTAGCTCTTCATCTCCTGGCGCGAGCGCGGCGCCCGGTGCGCGCCGTCGCCGCCGCACTGAGGCCAGTCGCAGCTGCGGGCGCCGTTCAGCGGGGCGTCCGCGGGCTCTAAATGGAATTGGCGTTTTACTTTCGTCATACTTATAACTATGGGCTGTTGGGGGGGGGTGATTCAAGCGAAGCCCTTTCAACGAAGGAGACCAAGCCAAAACAAGGCGCCCCCCTCTATTATCTTGTCCCCCTTGAGGATGTCGGCGCAACCGCCATGGGAGCTATGGAGGGGATGCCTCAATGTGCGCCATGCCCGTGACGCGAGGATGAGAGGCGGTCGCCGACTACGAAATCTCTGAAATCTTGTCGTGAATATCAGTCAACAGTTCCATCACGATATGGCTCAAAAAAAATTCTGTGTACGCCTCTGGAATCTTGTAGTAATCGGCAACATCCCAGTATTTCTGCTCGTCCCGGGCAATTTTCTCTTTCTCCGCCCCCCGTTCTTCAAACGGAAACAGAAGCTCCATGGCGGCGTATACAGCCAGCACCTCCGAGACCGTAGCGCCGCCATTCGTCAGTTCATTTACCGGCATGTATAGTGGCTGTGTGAATGTCTTGATGAGGTGCGCCACATCTTTGGTGTGGGCGCTTTCATCATCAATCACCAGATGGCAAAGTTCCTTACAACCAACAAAGCGCCGGTAGCATTTGTTCAACTCATATGGGATATCAACCTCTGCCCTGTCGCTCCAAACCTTAACGCTGCCCAACAAGTGCTCAGCTGGCCATTTGGTTACATAGAAATCAATATCCCTGCTGCTGTACTCTCCAATGACGTACGTAAGAACATTCATCGAAATAGGCCGCATATCTGCATCAGGCGCACACTCGCTATAGCGATGGCGGATGTCGGCGCAAATGCTGACTACACGGGCAATCTCTTTTTCAGCAACGATCATTGAGCAGACTTTCGTAAAAAAAAGCCCCGCATCATACAGCGGGGCTTTATGAGGGCCAAGGGGCCAGAAACGTTTTAGCGTCCCTTAATGGGCTGGGCGTCCCCCCAATCATCAAATTTCTTACAGTCGCCGTGCTTACGCGCACGGTCAAGCGCGTTCACTTCACGGAACACATCATCAGATGGCGCAACGCCGCCACGGAAAAAAAACTTCCTGTCAAGCATGCCGGCTTTTCGCTCATCATCGAACGAATCCTCAAGTTGCTTTTGCTCGTATGACATTGTTCTCACACACCTTTTCCAGAAAGGTCCTTATGATTTACAAGCGGGTACAGGCCAAAATGGCCGTGTTTCCCTCGTTGAAACTATGCCCAACGGTAAATATTATCAACCATTTTGTTAAGTTCCGCTTAACAAGAGTCGCCGCCTAGCCTCCCTGTTTCCTCCAATCGACACCTGAAGCTTACCTGCTTCCGTGTAGTCTAGTATAACAGATAAGACTCGCTGACGCACTTATCAAGAAGGCGAAGCCCTCTCTTGACGCCGCCGTTTTTCACCGATAAAGGGGCCTTCATGAGCGTCGCCGAATCCATCGAGAGGAAGTTGAGGGAAGCGTTGTCTCCGTCGCGCCTGGAGATCACCGACGACTCAAGCCTTCACGCCGGCCATCCCGGCGCCAAGGCGGCGGGGGAGAGTCATTTCAGCCTGTTGATCGTTTCAGGCGCCTTCGAGGGAAAGTCCCGCGTCGAGCGCCAACGCATGGTCTACGCCGCCCTCGCCGGCGAGCTGGCGGCGGGGCTTCACGCCCTGGCCATGAAAACATTGACCCCAAGCGAAAGCCATACGGCCCCAAGCGAAAGCAATACTAACTGAACGCCGTTACATCTTGCGGAGCGGCTCCAAGAGGAACATTATTAAGCCATGCTTATCGGTAAAAACGTCACCATTGACGGCTTTAGAACCAGCATCCGTCTTGAGAGCGAGATGTGGGACGCGCTTGATGAAATTTGCCGTTTCGAGGGGTTGTCCTACAACAAGATTTGCGCCTTGGTTGAGAGCGGGGGCGTGGGCGTCAACAGGACATCGGCGATCAGATCCTACATCGTCTCCTATTTCCGCCAAGCCGCTGAAGGCGTAAGAAACGCCAAGGCGTGGGCGGGCGAGGCGTTAGGCTATACGGACCCCCTCACCGGCGTCGCCAACCGCTTGGCCATGCTGCCCAGGCTTGAGCAGGAACGCCAGCGGATGAAGCGCACCGGAAGCCAATGCGCCATCGCCGTGGCCAGCCTGGATAACCTTGAGGACATCAACGTCCAATTCGGCCGCGAGGCGGGCGACAAGACCTTGCAAGCCGTCGCCGAACATCTGCTCAGCAGCGTGCGCTTGTACGACCAATTGTTCCGGCTGCGCGGCAACGAATTCCTTATTGTTCTCCCCAACGCCTCGTCCGGCAAGGCCAAGCG
>CAJXGZ010000302.1 GCA_913053795.1 uncultured Rhodospirillales bacterium
CGAAAGGGCCTGTCGGAATGGGTCAATTTGGTCAGGAAATGCTCTAGCGCACCTTGAACGTCTGTCTTTTCACCGTTTGGCCGAGGTTTTGCACCATCACCGGGATCATCTTCTTGGTCAGGGCGGGGCCGTCGGTGTGGACCAGGTTGGCGATGGCCCAGGCCTGCCACAGCCGCTTGCCGTTGCTTTTGTCGTCAATGGTGACGTCCATGCGGTACTGGCTCGGCGTCGTGATCGAGGTGCCGCCGCGGCCCTTGTTGAGGATGCCGCCCTTGCCGCTATCGAAAACGTTAAAGCGCGCCTTGGCGTTTTCGCCGCCCTCGTCGCCGCCCCGCGCCGACAATTCAAGAAGCGTGCGATTGCCGTGATCGGCCCACGCCCCCAGTTCGTCGCGGGTCTCGAAGGTCAAAATTAATTTGGCGTCGGGCGACACGATGTACCCGTGGCCCCTCAAAACTTTTTCGAATTCCCGGAGCAGAACCATGTTTTCGTTGGAATTGTCCATCACCCGAACGGCGATGACCTTGACCGCCGGCAATTGTTTGTAGGCGACGGCGTTGATTAAACCATCGTCCATTCCCTGGGCGGCGGCTTGTTGGAAAGTCAAGACGACGAGGCATGCAAGTAAACATCCAAAACGCTTCATGAAGTTCTTCCTTTTGCCCAAGTCCTTTTGCCCACGCCGCGAAATCCGCCTTGGCGGCGGGAACTAGTACAATAAAGTCATAACCAATTCTAAACTTTTTAATGTTTAAATTATGACAGGTCGCCGGGCAAGCCGCCATGTTTTATTGCCGCGGCTTTTCTCACGGCGCGTTGGCGCATGAAATGGAATTTAAAAATGACGACCAAAACAAACCTTGGAGCCACCGCGTTTAATTACGTGACATCCGCCATGTTCGTCATCGGCATGGTGATGGGGCTCGGCATCGGCGCTTACCTGCTTCTTATGGTGGGGTAAGCGCCAACCGCCGCGTCAAGGGACCGGCGGCGCCCGGCCAGGTTCCGTGCTCGACGGCGCGGCTTCCCTCGAAAACCAGAAAACTTTTCCGCCCGTAATGGGGCAGGGGGCGCATGAGCGCCGCCAGGGCTTCGGCGTTTTCGGCGGCGACCGCCAGCAGCGGCCAGCCCCCCTCGCGCCGCGCCGTCCACACCCTGGCGGTTCCGCGTCCGGCCAGCTTCTGGGGAGCCGCGCCAAGCTTGGCGGCGTTCAGGAAAGCCTTGATCTCGGGCGTCGTTCCGATGATCAGCAAGGGTGCGCCGGGAAGACCGGGGCCTCCGGGGTCTCCGAATTTGGGCGGCGCGTCCATCAAGCGCCCGGCCAGCCGCCGCGCCGCCTCCCCCGCTTGTTCATTACCGGCGAGGATCAAGGCGACGGCGTTTGATTTCAGGGTCACGTCCCTGAGAATGGGCGGCGCCTCGGCGGCGTCGAGGCGGCGGAAGATGTCGAAATTGGGGTCCACGGTGAGGGCGGCGGGGCGGGATTCGGTGAAAATCCGGTAGCTGGACCGGCGGGAATCCAGGGTGACGTCAAACCATTTTTCGCCGCCTTCAGCGCTCACCCTGAGAGGAACCTTGATGACGTAAACCGGGCTCTCCTGGGAAAGCGTGAAGGAAATGGAGAACCGTGCGCCCTCTTTTTCCACCGCCACCGTTTCCAGCTTCAATTTTGGCGCCCCGGGGCGGCGCAGCCACTGATCGAAGAAGCCCTTGAGCGGGCGTTTTGACGTTTCTTCGAAGGCGCGGCGCAGGTCTTTCCAGGCGGCGGTTTTGAATTTCATGGTCTCCCAGAAGCGGCGGATGGCGGCGTTAAACGTCTTGTCCCCCAGTTCGCGCCGCAGCATGTGGAAGAAAAACGCCACCTTGTTGTAGCCGATCACCTGGGAGGCGCCGTGGCTCTTGACCACGAACGCCGCCGCCGCCTGGTCGCGGTCCGGCGGCAAGGCGGCGTAGTCCCTGAGCCTGCCGAGCCGCTTTTGCGCGCCCGCTTCGGCGCCCTTTTGCAAGGCGAAAGCGTAATCGGCCATGAAGGTGGTCAGCCCCTCGCCCCAGTTGCCGGACCTGTAATCGACGTAGACGCCGTTTCCCCACCAGTTGTGCAACGCCTCATGGCCCAGCGAGGTGTGGCGGATGAAGGGCAGGCGCAGCACGCCGGCGCCCATGTAGGTGAGCCCGGCGTACCCCCATCCCACCGGCAGCGGCCCCGAAACAATATGAAAAGCCGGAAACGGATAATCGCCGATCTGTTTATTGTAGAGATCAATATAGCCGGCGGCGGAGTCCAGATAACCGGCGGCCAGGGATGCGATCCGTTGGTGAAAATACGTGCGCAGGCGGACGCCGCCCGCGAATTTTTCCTGGATGACGTAAGGTCCGGCCAGCAAAAGCAACTCCCGCACCGGCGCACTCGATTCGAAAACGGCGCGGTAGAGGCCATTTTGGCTCTTTTCCTCCACCAGGCGCCCGGGAGCCACGGCCTTGTGGGGGTCGGCGACCTGGACCGCCAAACGATAGGTGAATTCCCGGTTTTCAAAGGAAGGCCGCCAACCGGCGGACTCGGGCAGAAAGCTTCCCTCGGGAGAGGCGATGGGCGTTCCCGGCGCATAATCGCGGGGAGACTTAGGCAAGGGCGCGAGCGTTCCCGCGTAATCAACAACGATCTGGTGTTCGCCGGGTTTTCCCAGGTCCACCACCCAGTCTGCGCCCTTGTGCGCCGGCGGCGTCTTTTTTCCGTCCAGGGAAAGCGACGTGATTTCGAAACGGGGCGCCAGATAAAAGGTTACGGGCCCCTGGCCGTGAATTTTTATGCGGTCGGTGACGGCAAGGACGCGGGCGTTGACGTCAAGACGCGCGTCCATGTCGTGATGAAGGACGGACTCGGCGCCGGCGGCGGCGGCGTAAAGAAAAAGAACGGCGAAAACAGCCGGAAAAATACGGGTCACGCCCCGAGTCACGCCCCGAGTCACGCCCCGAGTCATGCCCCGAGTCATGCCCCGAGTCATGGGCGGGGCGGGAACTTGGCGATGATGTCCATGGTCTTGCCCGCGCGCCTG
>CAJXGZ010000303.1 GCA_913053795.1 uncultured Rhodospirillales bacterium
TATTCGCTTGGTGGGGCACCAGCCAGTCTAAGTCGCTACACTTTAAGTCATTGGCCTTAAGGGCTTCTTCGGCGACTTGAGCCAGACGGACGACGGCTTGACGGAAAACCTCGCGGCCGGCCATGCGCACATGGCCAACCGTTTGGGTGGAGGATGGCCCGCCATCAGTATAAAGCAGATCGCCAAGACGGCCATCGGAGTGCAGGTGGGAGGAAAGAACCCCCCTTTCGTCATTATCGCCGCCGCGCAGGACCACGGCTCCGGCGCCGTCGCCAAAAAGAACGCAGGTGGCGCGGTCTTCCCAGTCGATAATGCGTGAGAATGTTTCCGCGCCGATGAGGAGAATGGTTCGAGCCTGACGCAGCCTGATGAAACTGTCGGCGACCGCCAGCCCATAGATAAACCCCGAGCAAACCGCCTGAATGTCAAAGGCGGCCCCAGTTTCAAGACCAAGCTTGGCTTGAACCTGGACGGCGGTGGAAGGAAACGTGCTATCCGGCGTGGTGGTCGCAACGATAATCAGATCAATCTCATTTACCGGGATATTGGCGTATTCCAAGGCATTAACGGATGATTTTAATGCCAAATCTGATGTTGTTTCATCTTCCGCCGCAATATGCCGTTGACGAATTCCCGTACGCGCGGAGATCCATTCGTCCGACGTGTCGACCATAGCCGATAAGTCGTCGTTGGTGAGGATCCTTTCGGGAAGGTAGGAGCCGCAACCGATGATCTTGGCGCGCCAATCGTCCGAGTTCATTACGGGAAAGTCGCTTTCCTTGAACCGTTGCGCTCCACCTCAAGGCTTCCAAAGTCTATCTTGATGCCTTCGTTGAGGTCATCGGTAATCAGCTTCACAGCCACCTCGATGGCGTTGGCGAAGCCAAGTCCGTCGGTTCCGCCATGGCTTTTGACGCAGATTCCGTTGAGTCCGAGGAACATGGCGCCATTGTAGAGGCGAGGATCAAAGTGTTTATTGAAGGATTTAAGGGCGGGCCGCGCCAACAGCGCTCCCAGGCGCGCCATCATCGACCCGCGGAGAGCCTTCTTCATAAAATGAACCAGCAGTTTAGCTGTGCCTTCCGCGGTTTTCAGGGCGACATTGCCCGTGAAGCCGTCCGTAATGATCACGTCCACGGTTCCAGCGGCGATGTCGTCGCCTTCAATAAATCCATAGAATTTTATGGGAAGATTGATTTCCTGAAGAATCGTGGCGGCGCGCTTGACCGCATCGTTCCCCTTCAAGTCTTCCTCGCCGACGTTCAGGATGCCGATTAAGGGTTGCTCCACCCCCATGACATTGCGCGAATAGACTTCGCCCATGATCGCGAACTGAACCAGGTTGTCGGCGTTACATTCAACATTGGCGCCCAGGTCCAGCATGACGCATTCCCCACGAATTGTCGGAAGCGATGCGGCGATAGCCGGCCTGGATATGCCAGGCAGGGTCTTGAGCACGAATTTGGCCATGGCCATGAGCGCGCCCGTATTGCCGGCGGAGACAACGCCATCCGCCTCGCCGTTTCCGACCGCGTTGATGGCCAGGCGCATGCTTGAATTGCGGCCGCCGCGCAAGGCGTATCCCGCGGATTCCTCATTGCTGACCACGTCTTCCGTATGGCGCACTTGGCTCGCCGCCTTAACGCTGGGAAATTCCTCCAGCAGCTCATGTAATTTGCTTTCATCTCCGAAAAGCAGGAAATCCACGCCGGGAAGTCCTTTTAGCGCGATGTCAACGCCCTCAATAACCATTCGCGGGGCTTTGTCACCGCCCATAGCATCCAGAGATAGCGTCAAGCGCGTAGACAAGGGAATTGTCCTCGATTGTCTGCGTCAAAAGACGTTAAACGGCGTCGCCTGCTTCGAGGACCTCGCGACCTTTATAATGGCCGCAGGACATGCAGACGTGATGCGGTCGTTTCAATTCTCCGCAATTGGGGCATTCATCAAACGTCGCTGACGAAAGGGAATCGTGAGCACGGCGCATATTGCGACGGGATTTCGAAATCTTATTTTTTGGAACAGCCATGTTGCGACACCCTTCATTAATCTCCCCTCCTTCATGAGGGAAGGTTGTTTATTTATACAAAAAAATTCAAAGGGGCAAGCGGCGCGTACTTTGCGGCGGCGGCGTTGACCCCATATGCGGGCCTTCAGAGGCTTCCGGTTACGGGCTTGCTTATTCTTTTTCCTTAATAAGTTTCGCCAAACCGGCAAAGGGCTGGTGTTTTTTTTCCTCATCTCCAAAGGCCCCTCCTCCGCTATCATATCTCTTATAATCAACCCCATGTTTACGGGGGAACGTTTCAAGTTCAAGGGCCAGTTTCTCGGCTGTGATTTCGCCTAAATCCATGGCGCCGCCGACAAAGGGCTCGGGCGCGTCGCCGTCATTGCCGGGAAATTCCATTTCTTTATGGATTTCCTCGGGATCGCCGCCGTGAAGTTGATCAAAGGATGTTTCGATAAAGGACTCCACGGGCTCTAGGGTGATGACGCAGGTTTGTGTCACCTTGGCGCTCAAGCCGCCTTCCAGGCGCGCCAGCCCATCTTTTTGAAGCGTCAGCCGAATGTTCGCCGAAAGGCTTTCCACGGAAAGCAGGGAGAAACGCTCAGCCAGGGCTGCGCATTCCTCGGCGCTGGCTTTGATTTTAAAGGACTTTGGATTCTCCTTCAAAGCATCCACGCGTATGAGCCGCGAGAATTCAGGCGTTGGGGGGATGGTCGTCATTTGTCTGATCCGGAACGTTCGGCGCCGGGAGCGTCTCCGAAGCTCACCTTTCCAGCGATTAAGGAATCAAGCCTCTGCCCATCCAAGGAGGACGCCTCGCGCCGGGTGTATTGGGCCATCTCCGTCACCGCCCGCATGGCGGGGTCGGTGGAACGGAACAAATTGCGTTCAAGGGCGGCCGCCAGAACGCCGCCACCCTCGGCGGCGTCCAGACCGGCTTCATAAGCGGTGATACGGCCATAGAAAGCTTTCGCAAGTTTCTTGACCCGCCGGCCTATAGCCAGATCGCTCACTCCGCTCTCGCGAAGGTTCGTATCCATGTCG
>CAJXGZ010000304.1 GCA_913053795.1 uncultured Rhodospirillales bacterium
GTGGAGGCCGTCATCAAGGACGATCCCCTGTGGGGGAAGTATTAATGGCCGTCTTTAAGTCCATCGTCTTCGACCTGGACGGCACCCTGATCGACAGCGCGCCCGAGGTGCGCGCCGCCGCCAACAGGATCTTGGCTGAAGAGGGCCGCCGCGCCCTTTCCCTGGATGAAGTGAAAAGCCTGGTCGGCGAGGGCGCCGCCGCCACCATCGAAAAAGCCCTTAAATTGACCGGAGATGCGGGAACGCCGGAGCAGGTGAAGGATTTTATGAAACGCTACCTTCGCCAATACGCGGCGAACCCGGCCGAGAACACGGTGATCTACCCGGGCGTGGTGGAAACCCTGGAAACCTTACAGGCCCAAGGCGTGACCATGGGGATTTGCACCAACAAGCCCAAGGCCACCACGATCCCCGTCCTTGAGGCCCTGGGGCTGGACCGTTTTTTCCGCAGCGTCATTTGCGCCGATGACGCGCCCCACCGCAAACCCGACGGACGCCATGTGACGCAGACTCTTGAAAAAATGGGCGTGACGGTCAAATCCGCCGCCTTTGTCGGCGACAGCGAAACCGACATCGCCGCCGCCCGCGACGCCGGCGTCGTTTCCGTCGCCGTCAGTTACGGCTATTGCCATATTCCCTTGGCGGAGCTGCCGGCGGACGCCGTCATCGATCATTTCCCCGATCTGCTGCAAGCGCTGAATGGACTTAGCTCATGAGCCGCATCGCCGTTACCTCCCGCTCATTTTCCAAGCACCCCGTTTTGCGCGAGGAGCTCTTGAAGCATTACGGCGATGTCATTTTTAATGACGCCGGAGCCAAGCTCGCCGGAAACGGCCTCATCGCCTTCCTTGAAGGCCGCGGCAAGGCCATTACGGCCTTGGAAAAATTTGACGGCGGCGTGTTTTCAGCCCTGCCGGAGCTAACGGTGATCTCAAAATACGGCGTCGGCCTGGACATGATCGACCTGCAAGCCATGGCCAAGCACGGCGTAAAGCTGGGCTGGACCGGCGGAGTCAACAAACGCTCCGTATCCGAATTGGTCATTTCCTTCGCCGTCGCCCTGCTTCGTTACGTTCCCGAGCTAAACGCCGAGGTTAAAAAGGGCGTTTGGCGCCAGCGGACGGGCCGGCAGCTCTCCGGCCAAACGGTCGGCATTGTCGGCTGCGGTCATATCGGAAAGGATTTAATCCGTTTGCTCCAGCCTTTCGGCTGCCGGACCCTGGCCCACGATATCCGAAACTTCCCGGAATTTTACGAAGAAACCCAGACCGAGCCCGCCGGCCTGGAGGAGCTTTTGAAAACGGCGGACATCGTCACCCTGCACCTGCCCTTGGACTCCACCACCCAAAACATTCTCAGCGCCGAACGCCTGTCGTGGATGAAGCCGGACGCTATTTTGATCAATGCCGCCCGGGGCGGCCTGGTCGACGAAGCGGCGCTCAAGACCCTGCTTTACGAAAATCGTATAGCCGGCGCCGCATTCGACGTCTTCGCCACGGAGCCGCCGGAGGATTCTGACTTGCTCAATCTGCCCAACTTTCTCGTCACCCCCCATATCGGCGGAAGCTCCGCCGAGGCCATCCTCGACATGGGCCGCGCCGCCATCAAGGGGCTGGACGTCAACCGCATCCCCGAAGCGGGGGTTTATCCATAAATTATTTTGGTTTGAATTATTTTGGTTTGAATTATTTTGGTTTGAATTATTTTGGTTTAAATTATTTTGGTTTTCTGGCGCTGATGAACCAGCCGAAGCCCATGATGCGCCCCAGAAACAGCTCCAGGGGCGATTGTATGGGCCAGGGCTCGCCGTAAACGAGGATTCCCCCCGGATGGGTCCCATGGCGGCTAAGCTGATAGCGGCGGTAGGGGCGGCCCAGCTTTGGCGTCAGATAGAAGTAAAACTCGCCCTTGCGCAGGGTCAGGTCCTGGAATTGAGCGAACAATTTCCTGATTCCGCCCGCCGTATAGCACCGCGTAATGGGGTTCTCGATGGTTTGCTTGTTTTTGCCGCCCCATTCCGTCGCCTTGCCGAGCCAATTTGGATCGCTAAACGCCTTGCCGAGGAGGATCCCCTGGCAAAACAGCATGTTGAACCAGTAATGCCAGGAGCTTTTGCAATACAGCATGATCACCGCCTTGCCCCCGGGTTTAAGAACGCGAAAGGCCTCGCCGACGGCGCGCGCCGTATCATTGGTGTGGTGAAGAACGCCGTTGGAATAGACCAGATCGAAGCTGTCATCCGGGAAAGGCGGATTTTCGGCGTCAGATTGCAGGGCGTTGCAGCCCTCGGCCATCTCCCCCATCAGGCGGAACTTGGCGTTGGTGGATTGCGCCCGCTTCCAGGTGATGTCGGCGCTGGAGACCAGCGCGCCGTAACGGGCGAACAGGGCCGAATGGCCGCCGGCGCCCGGCCCGATTTCAAGAACGCGCTTGCCCTTAAGCTCCGCCAGGGGCATTTCCACCACCGCCATGTGACGGCGGTAGCGAAACATATCCTCCATATCCGCCAGGGACTTAAGCAAGGCCTTGCGCGTCATATCCCTGTCCACGTCCTCGTAAAGAGAATCGTAAAGGGAGCCCCAAAAGGCCTGAATGTTTTGTTTGGTCTCGGACATAGAGCAAATGTATATGCGCCTCAGGAAATAGGTTCCACATACTTTTCATGATGCATTCCCTGATTCGAAAAAGCCGTCAACTGGCCGCCGATCCCGTACTCCGGCGCTGGCTCATCGGAAAGGCGCTGGGCAAGTTCCCGGGAGAGCCCGACTTCACGGCCCACCGCCCGCCTTACCTGGAAGGGGCGCTGCCCCTGAAAGGGGAGGCCGCAAAGCCGTCCGTTGTTTTCGGCGCGCTGGAAGGCCCCCCCCCGGCATCGCCTATCCGCCTTCCCTTGCCGGGGCGAACATTGGAGCTGAAGCCGGGCGATGAGAAAAGCCTGTTCGCAAAATCCTTTAAAGACACGGAAGTCCTTTTGAGCCTGCACAGGTTCGCCTGGCTTCCCTTGCTCGAAGACGCCATAGACACCCCCTGGGACGCCGCCTGGG
>CAJXGZ010000305.1 GCA_913053795.1 uncultured Rhodospirillales bacterium
ATGGCCGCCATCTGCGCCATCTGCAGGACCTTGGTGAACTGGCTCTTGCAGATGGCGCAGATGGCGGCCATGTGGGTGACGCCAAATTCATCGACAACTTGCTTTAGGGCCTCCATACGGGGCAAGGCGCCCTTGACGCGCAATTCGATAAGATCGTCGGTCAACAGGCCGCCGCCACCGCCGCAGCAGTAGGTTTTCTCGTGGATGGAGTCCGCGGGCATATCGTAAAATTTGTTCACGCTGCGTTTTATGACCTCGCGGGGAAGGAAGAACTGGCCGCCTTCCATGTTTCCCATGCTTGAGCCGCGCGCAACATTGCACGAATCGTGGAAGGTCAAAACCTTGTCGTCGTTGGCCGATGGGTCCAGACTCAGGGCGCCGCGCAGCATCAGGTCGTAGGTGAACTCTAGAATATGCTGGGGGACCGGATACTTGGGGTCGAGGAAATCCCACGGACCGGCAAGGGTGTTGAGGAAACTGTAGGCGACCCGCCAGGCATGGCCGCATTCTCCGAAAATAACCCGTTTGACACCCAGATCCTGGGCCGCCTTGCGGATGCGGTTCGAGACCTTGTGCATTTGTTCATAAGATCCGATGAACATGGCGAAGTTGGCCGCTTCTGAAGCATATGAACTGACTGTCCAGTTGATTCCGGCCTGATGAAAGACCTTGCCGTAACCGATCAAGCCCTCGATATGGGGTTCGGCGAAGAAATCGGCTGATGGGGTAATCAGAAGGACGTCGGCCCCTTCCTGATCGACCGGAAACTTGACCGCGATGCCGGTTTCTTCTTCGACGTCCTCTTCCAGGTCTTCGAGGGTATTGATGAGGGCTTTCTTGGGCAGCCCTAAGTTGTTGCCGATGACGTGGACCTTGCCGAGGATTTCGTTGCAATACTTCTGGCCGATACCGACGTGATCCATGATCTCGCGCGCGGCCATAGAGATTTCCGCGGTGTCGATGCCGTAGGGGCAGAACACGGAACAACGCCGGCATTGGGAACATTGGTGAAAATACTTATACCACTCATCGAGAACGTCCTTGGTCATGTCGCGCGCGCCAACCAAGCCCGGCACGATCTTACCGGCCAAGGTGAAGTAACGCCGATAGATGGAACGCAGAAGATCCTGGCGGGCGACCGGCATGTTCTTGGGGTCGCCGGTGCCGAGGAAATAATGACACTTGTCCGTGCAAGCGCCGCATTTGACGCAAGAGTCCAGATAAACGCGCAACGCCCGGTTTTTTTCGAGAAGCTCGCCCAGTTTTTCGACGGCCTTGGCTTCCCAGTCGTCCACCAGTTCACCGGGAAATCCTAAATCTTTTTGATGCTTCGGACTGGCGAAATAGGGCTTGGAATGATCCATCGCTCCGTCAACGAGGGGCGGAACCTCCGGGTATTCTTTGAGTTCTGGTATATCGAATTTGACTTTAGCCACGGTTAGCTCCTAGAGCGTCAAAGTGATGTTATGCATCCCGCTCGCCATCCAAGTGAGCCGCCCAAGGCGCCACATGGCGTTTCTTGCGGGCGTCATCGACTTGATTGCGGCTGGGATGGAAGAAAACTCCGGGGACATGCAACAGCTTGCTGAACGGGAAAACGATCATCAGCGTGATGACAAGCCCCAGGTGAACCAGTAATACCGGGTCGGCAGGCAGGGGCTGCCAATCAAAACGCAGCAAGCCCAAAATGAACGCCTTGACGGCGATGATATCGGTTCGCACCACGAAACGCATGTTCAGGCCGGAAAGGCCGATGCCCACGATCAACAAAAGCATCAGGTGATCGGAAGGATTGGTGATATAGCGGATTCTGTTGACCAAAATGCGCCTCGCCCACAATCCGCCGAGCCCCAATACCATGGCGAAACCGGCGTACATGCCGAAGGGTTGGATCAAAACGACCCAGGTCCAGACCGGCTCGGTGAAATAGCGTAAATGGCGGGCCAGGACTAAGACCAGGGAGGCATGGAAGAGGACCGCAAAAATCCAGATCCATAAATTCGATTTGAACAGGCTGGCGAAAAAGACGATTTCACGGGTCATACGCAGAACCACGCCCGTTTTCGTCTTGGGGGCGGGGGCCACGGGAACCTTGAACGGTGTCGGGGTGGTGGCGTACTGGCGAATCTTATACGCCACGCCTAAGCCCAAAACGGCCGTCGCGAAATAAAACAAACTTGCATATAGAACTGTCAGGGGCGACATGTGTTGACCGTCCTTGGATTAAAAACCGGATGGATCGGGGAGGGGCCAGCCCTCCCCAGATCGAAAAAACCTTAGATGCAGCCTGTCGGCTTGGGCAAGCCGGCAATTTTGCAGGCTTGCTTGGCCGGGCCGTAGGGGAACAACTCGTAGAGATACTTGTTGGAGCCCTTTTCCTTGCCGAATTTTTTCTTGATTGCCTTGACCAGGACACGAACGGCGGGCGCGATCTGATATTCGTTGTAGTATTCGCGCAGGAAGTTGACGACTTCCCAATGTTCGTCGGTCATGTCGATCTCTTCATCCTTGGCGATGATAGCGGCAAGGTCTTCGTTCCATTCGTTGAGATCGGTAAGATACCCTTCTTCATCGTGCTCGAAGGTCTTACCGTTAATTTCGTAAGCCATGTCCACCTTCTCCTTAATAGTCCTAAAATTTACAAATAATCACCACGCGGTCCGGGTTGTGCCCGGGCGGGAGGCGTCCCGTTGGAAGTCCTGCCTATAACCAGGCGACCGTTCCGTGTTCAACGACGAGATCGACGAACCCGCCGTAGTCTACGACCGTGACGCCGTCGATCACCTTGTCTTGGCCGATGCCCCGGGCCTTCAGATCCGCGCCAAGGACGAAAAGAGGGTGGTCCTTAATCGCGGTTTCTACGGTCCCGGTACAAGTTGTGCTCTTCGTTGCGGCGTAGACGCCATCCTCGAAGAACAGGATGGGCGCGCCTTTAGCGGCCAGACGCAAGCAGCTCTCCAAG
>CAJXGZ010000306.1 GCA_913053795.1 uncultured Rhodospirillales bacterium
GGGATTTCGCGTTCAATTTCGCGGCGCGTGTTGCGATTATGATAAGAGTTGATGGCCGGTCCCAACATGCCGCCTAGCCAACTGCAAAGGCCAAGCAAGGCGCCATTCTTCAGCTTCCATTGAAGATAGGCGTAAAGGCTCAGCAAGCCGATCATAAAGGTCTCCTGCTTATTGGAACCGAGAGCCCTCAAATGGGGGTAGATGTCCTGATCGAAATTTGCCGCGATAAAGGCGGCGATATGGCGGTCGATAGGCCGCATTTTTACATCCACCCGATTGGCCGCCCTATCCAGCGCCGGAAGAAGGTCTTCCAAAGAGTCTATATATTCCTCGGTGACCAGATCGCTTTGGCAGGAAAGGCCGCGGTTCAGTTCGTAAAGACAGCGCTCGATGCCGTATCCCAGATCGTTGATTAAGATAAACCCTTTTAATTGGCGGAAAGCCTTCTGATAATCGGATATTCCTAAAGCGGTTTCCGGTTGATTCTCGAACCACATGGCGGGAAATTCGTTGACGATAATCTCGGCGCAAGTCTGCATGTTGCCCTGGTGCAGATGTTCCACCGCCAGGGCGGGCCCGAACCCGTCTATGGTGACGGCGGTCCCTTTGTAACGTATCGGCGCCTTGGGATCGAGAATCATGCAAACCCGGCAGATAAGGCTATCGTCGCTGCCGTTGGGTTCTGAAGCGTGTATTTTCGCAAACGCCACAACGCCTTCTATGGCGTCCCCGAGTTCGGGGTTTTTGAGGCTGCGCCGGGCCCATGTCTCAAGCAGTTTGCCCTTTATTACCTTTGCCGCTTCGTCGGTATTCTTGAACAGCGCCCATGCAAGTGTGCGGGTATTTGTATATTCGTCGCCGTCGAACTCAAAAGGCGTGTCGGCTTTCGCCGCCGGTTTCCTTTGCTGGGGCGTTTGGCGTTTTCCGGAAATCCAGAATTTCATCTCTTCCAATCCCCAGCGTTTTTCCTCAGCATCGGCCATAATGCCCCGGATAAGATCGTCATCGCTCATGGAATTAACCGAATTATTCGGATCGAGAAGAAGCGCCAGCGTGCCACCCAGAGCATAAAGGTCATCCATGACCGTCCCATCGCCGCGCCCCCCTTGCGTCGCCATGCCGCGTTCGATGGTCTCAAACATCAAGGGTTGGTCGAAGCCGGGCGGCGTGGTCAGATAATCGCCAAGCACGATCTGCTCACGGGATTCATCCATATAGAAAAAATTACTGGGCCGGATTTCGCGGTGGTTAACGTGGCGTTCATTCAGGGCGTCCAGGGCGCTGATTAAAGGAACGATAATTTTTGACTGCAAGTTGGATTCGGAAATCCGTTTTCCCCGTTCGCCATGGGCGTCGACAAGGCGCCCGCCCAGTGGCCTGGCGTAGATGACCGCCAAGCATCGCTGGCCCAAGGGTGGCCAAAAAACAACCCCCCAATTGACGAGCGGCAAAATGCCGGGAATGACGTCACCTTTGACTATCACCATGTCATCAATACGAGGAGGAATTCCAGGTGTGCAGATAAGGGCGAAAAGGCGCCGCCCGAGATCGTGGCGGTCCTCCACCGAGTATGCCTTGGCGGAAGGTGAATCCAGATTGGCAAGCGGGGTGCCGGGATCAATCAGATATTGATCTTCCAGCACAATGACGCCGCCCTGCCATTCGCTGTTTTCGGCGACCTCTTCAACGGACGATTGTTCCGCCATGACCATCTTTCCCGGCTATGGATCCGGCGCTCAGGCTTCGCTTCGGAAAAATCCCAGTGCCCGGCAAAGATTAAAGCGCATCAGGATTGAATGGAATAATTTAATTGTTATGCGTTCTAATCGGTAAAAGGATCGTGAACAAGGATGGTATCTTCACGTTCTGGGCTGGTCGACAGCAGCGCCACGGGGGCGCCGATAAATCCCTCTATTCGGCGGATGTATTTGACGGCGGCTGCCGGAAGTTCGGCCCAGGACCGCGCGCCGCGGGTGCTTTCGGACCATCCCTCCATGGTCTCGAAAACGGGCTCCGCCGCCGCCTGCTGACCCGACGACGCGGGTAGATAATCGAAGGTTTTGCCGCCGATGCGATAGCTCGTACAAACCTTTAATTCTTCAAAACCATCCAGAACGTCGAGCTTGGTCAGCGCTATACCGTTGATTCCGTTGACCGTCACCGCCTGGCGAACGAGAACGGCATCGAACCAGCCGCAACGCCTTGGCCGTCCGGTAACGGTGCCGAATTCACGCCCGCGTTCGCCGATCCTGGTTGCCGTTTCATCATTCAACTCGGTGGGGAAAGGGCCGCCGCCGACCCTGGTTGTGTAGGCCTTGGTTATGCCGAGGACGTAATCAATTGCGCCCGGTCCCTGGCCCGACCCCGCCGCCGCCTGACCGGCGACGACATTGGAAGAAGTAACGAAGGGGTAAGTTCCATGATCGATGTCAAGCATTGTCCCTTGAGCGCCTTCAAACAGAATCCGGCTTCCCTTGCGCCTTTGTTCATCAAGCGTCTTCCATACCGTATCGGCAAAAGGAATGATCTTCGGCGCCACCTCGGCCAATTTCGCCATCAGGGGCGCTTTGTCCAGTTCCTCCATGCCGAAACCGCGCAGCAGCGCATTGTGGTGGAACAAAAGCCGGTCGATCTTTTCCGATATGACGTCCGGATATTTCAGATCGCCGACCCGGATGGCGCGGCGCGCCACTTTATCTTCATAGGCGGGTCCGATGCCGCGTCCCGTGGTGCCGATTTTGGCCTTGCCCAGCGCTTCTTCGCGGGCCATGTCCAGATTGCGGTGAAGGGGAAGGATCAAGGGTGTGTTTTCGGCGATCTTTACGTTTTCGGGGGTTATGCTCACGCCCTGTCCGGTCAGGATTTTCACTTCTTCGAGGAACGCCCAGGGGTCGAAAACGACGCCGTTGCCGATGATCGAAAGTTTGCCGCCGCGAACCACCCCGGAAGGCAGCA
>CAJXGZ010000307.1 GCA_913053795.1 uncultured Rhodospirillales bacterium
ACCTTGCGCCGGGGCTCGGGTATCGCCTTGTGGCAGTCCTCAAGGCGAATCAGGGGCTGAAGCTTGCGCCAGCCAACCTCCGCCATGTCGGGACCGAGAAGCCCGGGCAGCTCCCAGGGCGTGAACAGGCCGCGGCGCAACAGATAGGCGTCGCCAACGCGAGTTCCGTATTCCAGCAACCCGGCGTACTTGGGCGAGGTCAAGCTTTTGGCGACGGGCGCCGCCACCACGCGCATGGCCTTGCCGAAAGCCGCCATGCCGGGAATGGAGCCCAGCGCAGCGACCAAAAGCGGGATTTGGCGGAACCCGTCATAGCCGCCGAACAGCTCGTCGCCGCCAAGCCCCGATAACGCCACCTTCAGACCAAGCCCGGCCGCCGCCCGCGCCACGAAGTAGGTGTTGACGCCGTCGATGGTGGGCTGGTCCATGGCGTCCATGATGTCTTCCAGGTCCCGGTGGAACCGGGCGCCTTCCACCCACCGCGTGGAATGATGGGTTTTGTACGTCGCGGCCACCGCCTCGGCCAGGGGCGTCTCGTCATGGGACTTTCCCGAGAACTCCTTGAAGCCGAGCGTCATGGTTTCAAGACGCCCGTCCATCTGCTCAGAGGCCAAGCCGGTCAGCGCCGCCGAATCCAGGCCCGCGGACAAAAAGACGCCCACCGGCACGTCGGCTGTCAGATGATGGCTGACGCTGTCCTTGAGCGACTCCCTCAGGTTAACCTCGCCGCCGCGCATGTTCGGCTCCCGCGCCAGCATGGCGGAGACGTCGAAGAATTTCTTGATCTCGCGCCCGCCGTCAACGCCGGCCCAAAGCGTATGCCCGGCCTTTAGGCTGAGGATGTCTTCATACAGGGTGTGGGGCTCGGGAACGTAGCCGAAAAGGAAGAACCCGGCGCGTCCGGCGGCGTCCTCGCCTTTGCCGGCGCGGCCGCCGGCGACCAGCGCCTTGACCTGAGAGGCGATGCGCAAGGTTTTGCCGTCGTCGGCGTAGTAAAGGGGCTTTATGCCGAAGGGGTCGCGGGCGCAAAACAGGCCGCGCTTCTCTTCGTCCCAAATGGCGAAGGCGTACATGCCGCGCAAGTGGTCCACCATCCGTGGCCCCTTGTCCATATAGAGGCGCCCCAACACCTCGGTGTCCGATTGGCTGGCGAAGACGCAGCCCTTGGCCTCCAGCTCCCGGCGCAGGGCGCGGAAGTTGTAGATTTCGCCGTTATAGACGATCCGATACCGCCCGCCCTCGATCTCCATGGGCTGGGCGCCCGTCTCGCCGAGATCGATAATAGCCAGGCGCCGGTGCGCCAAACCTACCCGTCCGCCCTCGGACATCCACTGCCCAGAGCCGTCGGGACCACGTGCGCGCATGGCGTAACCGATGGCCGCAAGCTCGCTCTCGGACACCGGCGGCGCGTCGGCGCTATAGGCTAAAATGGCGACAAGACCGCACATGACTGCTACATAACCGGCTACGGGTTGAAGAATAAAGCCTTTTCAAGTAACCGCTGTTTTTGCATGCTGCCATGAAACCAGAGTAAAACATCGTCATGAAGCAAGTTGTTCAGAGCGCCCGCAGCGGTAAACTGTCGTTGCGCGAGGCGCCGGAGCCCCGGGTCAGAGCGGGTCATCTGCTGGTCAGCACGCGGGCTTCGCTGATTTCAGCGGGCACCGAGCGCGCGGTGGTGGAGTTCGCCCGCAAGAGTCTGGCCGGCAAGGCCAAGGCGCGTCCCGACCTGGTCAAGAAGGTGCTGGCCAAGGTCAAGCGGGACGGCTTAGGCGCCGCCATGGCGGCGGTCAAGGCGCGGCTGGACGAGCCCTTGCCCATGGGCTACTCGGCCGCCGGAGAGATCATCGAAGTGGGAGCCGGGCTGGAAGGGGCCTTCAAGCCCGGACAACGGGTGGCCATGGCCGGCGCCGGCGTCGCCAATCACGCGGAATTTAACGTCGTTCCCCGGAACCTGGCCGCCGTCATTCCCGCCCGAGTCAACGATGAAGACGCCTGCTTCGCCACATTAAGCGCCGTCGCCTTGCACGCGGTGCGCAACCTGAACCCTGGTCTCGGCGACGTTGCCGCGGTCGTCGGGGTTGGGCTTCTCGGTCAGTTAGCGGCGCAACTCCTGACCCTGTCCGGCGTCCGCGTGCTGGCGCTCGATTACCTGTTCGAACGGCTGGAGTTGGCGCGCCTGTGCGGCGCCGAGGCCGTCTTCAACATGAACGAAGGCGGATTGGAGGAAGCCGTATCGGCCTTAACCGGCGGTTTGGGCTGCGACGGCGTCCTCATCGCCGCCGCCACCAATTCAAGCGAGCCCCTGGAAACCGCCGCCGAGATCGCGCGGGACCGGGCCACCGTCTGCCTGGCGGGGATGACGGGCACCGCCTTTCCCTTCGGCGCCTACATGAAAAAAGAGTTGAACATGGTGGTCTCCAGGTCCTATGGGCCGGGCCGCTATGATTCCGACTTCGAGGAGCGCGGCGTCAAGTACCCGGAAGGCTGGGCGCGCTGGACGGAAACGGAGAATCTGGCCGAATCCTTGCGCCTGATGTCCCTCAGCCCCCCCCGGCGCCTGGACGTCGGCAAACTGATTTCCCATCGTTTCGACATCAACAAAGCCGAGGCCGCCTACGACCTGATCACCCGTTCAAGCGAGCCCCACCTGGGCGTGGTCCTGACCTATGACGGAAAAGCGCCGGCCAAGAAAAAGCCCGTCTTCCCCAAGCCGGAAGCTAAAGCGGACGGTCGTTGCATCCTTGGGGTCATCGGCGCCGGGGCCTTCGCCAAGTCGGTTCTGCTGCCCCAGTTGAAAAAAATGAACGGCGTCTCCCTTCACACCATCGCCGCCAAGCGGGGCGCATCGGCCGAGCAAACCGGGCAAACGTTCGGCTTCGCCAACGCCTCCGCCGACGAGGCGGACGTTCTGGACAACCCCCACATCAACGCCGTGCTCATCGCCACCCGCC
>CAJXGZ010000308.1 GCA_913053795.1 uncultured Rhodospirillales bacterium
CCGCCGCCGCCGACCTGGAGTTCGAGGAAGCGGCTCGCCTGCGCGATGAAATCCGCCGCCTGGAAGCCCACGAACTGGGCCTCGACCGGGCCGGCGTCGCGCCCCGGGCGGCGAGCCGGGCCGGGGCGGCAAATAAAAAGGCCAAGCCCAAACGCCGGCGTTGAGCGCCGGCAACCGGGCGCAGCGGTGGAAAATTGTAAAAAAACTCCCAAAAAAATGAAGGAACGAAGCCATTTTGTCGTTTAAAATCAATGCCTCTATATTTTTGTTAATTGGCTTTGACCCGGCTTCGCCGACAGCCGAGGCGACTCAAAACCAAAAATACAGGTATTTTTAATCCTATTTACCATGTCAATGAGCGATAATAGCGATGTAAAAAGAACATATACCTATTAACGAAGCTTTGTCAAGTCATCATCTGTGCTCCCTGGCGTGGCGGTAACGTCTATCTTATCTGCGGGCCCTAAACCTGCGCCACCCAGCCGGTCAGATAAATCACCTGAAAGGTGGCGGTAACGCGCCCGTCGTCCGTGGCGAAGGTTTGCTGATAATCGTCCAGGGCCTGCGTCATGGTCCGGCGGCGGGTCAGGCCCTTGCGGTTTTCGATAACGGCGTTGCTTTCGCCCATGGCGCGAAGATCCGCCATCAGCTCCAGAGGGTCGGCGTAAAGCACGGTGACGGCGTCCGAATCCGCCACCGGAAGGGCGAAACCGGCGCGTTGCAGAAGATCGCCGGCGTCCTTCACGTCGGCGAAAGGGGAAATGCGCGGGCTCAAGCCTCCGTCCAGGGAAATCTCGGCCTCGGCCAGAACTTGGCGAAGCTCCTTTAGCGTTTCGCCCCCCAGCATGGAAGCCAGGAAAAGCCCGTCGGCTTTAAGCGCGCGGCGCGCTTGAACGAGGGCGCCCGGCAAATCGTTGACCCAATGCAGGCTGAGGCAGCTCAAGATCAGGTCGAAGGATTGAGGGGCGAAGGGCAGAAACTCCTCGTCGGCGGCCAAACATAAATTTCCAGCCCGGCGCGCCATCTCCAAGGACAGATCGCACTGGACCAAGGTCTCGACGCCGCCCCGTCCATTCAACCGGCGTCCCAACTGTCCCCCATGGCAGCCCAGATCAAGGGCGGCGGGGAACCGCCGCTTGACGTCGTCAAGCCGGTCGGCGAGCCGCTCCGCGGCTTCCTTAAAGAGAAAAGCGCATTTTTCAAGCGCGGGCGCGGCGCGATCCCGGCGAAGGCGCACAACGGCGCGGTTGAAGACCGTTATGGAATCAGACATTGTTACCTCATACCAACCTGCACTAATAATAACCCATAGAGATCGCGTATGCAGCCCGTCGGGTAGGAGGAGAGACGCAGTCGATGCGTCGCATCGTCAAGGCTTTTCGACGCCCCGGGGGGGCACGGGGGGCGCCCCCCCGATTCCAAATGCGGGGGGCGCCCCCGCGACCCCCGACGGGCTGCATAGGCGACCGGAACGGCGGCTTCCCAAGGCTTTTGGACGGCGTCGCGCCCGTCTAACGATACCCCGCATCGCATCGCCGCGCGCTCCTAACCAAAAGTCTTGGGAAGCCGTCTCTATGAGTCATTATTAGTGCAACTTGGTATTAATGGGCCTTTTCTTCAGGCTTTAGGATGATCATGTCCGACAGCATCGCGACAAACCCACCGTTTCGCATCGGCGCGTCCCAGGACCGCGGATGGACCGTCGGCGCCGTCGGCGCGGCCATGGTTCTCGCCTTGCCGGTGGTGGTGGTGTTCGCGCATGTCTTCATTCCCACCGGCGATGTGTGGCGGCATCTGGCGGAGACCGTTCTCGCCGATTACGTCGTCAACTCACTGTTGCTCATGCTCGGCGTTGCCGTCGGCGTCCTGATCGGTGGGGTCGGTTGCGCCTGGCTGGCGTCCATGTGCAACTTCCCGGGGCGTGGCGTCTTCGAGTGGGCCTTGCTGCTGCCGATGGCGCTGCCGGCCTATATCATCGCCTACAGCTATACCGGACTTCTGGATTTCGCGGGGCCTGTCCAGTCGTCGCTGCGCGTCCTGACCGGTTGGGGATACGGGGACTACTGGTTCCCCGAGGTGCGTTCACTGGGCGGGGCGATGGTCATGCTGTCCCTGGTCCTGTTTCCCTACGTCTACCTTTTGACGCGGGCGGCCTTTCTTAGCCAGTCCATCTGTGTCCTGGACGTCAGCCGCACGCTGGGCAACGGCCCCTGGCGCACCTTTTTCAGCGTTGCCCTGCCTTTGGCTCGGCCCGCCATTATCGCCGGTCTGTCGCTGACCCTCATGGAGACGCTCGCGGATTACGGCACGGTCCAGTACTTCGGCGTTTCCACTTTCACCACGGGAATCTTCCGCACTTGGTACGGGCTCGACAGCGCCGCCGCCGCCTCGCAGCTTGCGGCTCTTTTGATGGTCTTCGTCCTCGCGCTCATCGCCTTGGAGCGGGTGTCCAGAAGGCAGTCCCGGTTTCACCACACCAGCCAGCGCCACCAGGACATCCGGCGCATTCGACTGCATGGCTGGAAGGCCGGCGCCGCATTCGCGTTCTGCTTCCTTGCCGTCTTCCTGGGGTTTCTTTTGCCCGCGGGCCAACTTGCCTGGTGGAGCGTTCTGGTGGCGGATGAGCAAATCAACGCCCGTTTCCTGAACCTTCTGTGGCATAGCGTCCAGCTGGCCGGTCTGGCCGCTTTTCTTTCCGTGCTTCTCGCCTTGTTTCTGGGATACGGGCGCCGTTTGCACCGCGGAAAAAGCATTCAAGCGGCGGTGCGGCTTGCCGGCATGGGCTACGCGGTGCCCGGCGCCGTCATCGCGGTTGGCGTGATTATCCCCTTCGCCTGGCTCGACAACACGCTTGACGCCTTCATGCGCTCGACCTTTGGCGTCTCGACCGGCCTCGTGCTGAGCGGGACCCTTGCGGC
>CAJXGZ010000309.1 GCA_913053795.1 uncultured Rhodospirillales bacterium
CGCGGATGCAGCGGCGCCAAACGCTGGACGCTGCTCCAAAGGGTCTCCTCCATCTTTTCCGTCTTCGGCGGAAAAAACTCGAAGGAAACCTCCAGATCGCCGGAAAGTCCCACCGGATCGCACCCTAAATTTTTTTCATTCACAGCCATGGAGCTTCCTTATCACGGCGGCGCCGGTTTCGTCTTTATGTTAAATAGGCCTTGGCGGCGCCCATTTTTATCAAAAATTACAGAGTCATTTACGAAAGTTGTTTTTTTGCAACGCGTGTTGCATGTTTCACACAAAAATACTCTTTATTTCTAGTATTGTTGCTAACGGTGTGTTATTTCGGCAATAAGAATAGGGAATTTTGATTCCTTTTCGAACGCCTCCAGGCAATTTGCATGATAGAGACGTTAAACTCATTCCAGCGTATCCCGGTAATTAAGGAAATAAAAAAGTGATGAAAGCTCGCATCTCCACCCGAATCCTGCGCCGTTTCAGCGTCTTGGCGTTGCTGGCCGTGTTCTTGGCCGTACCGTTTTTCTCCATGCCCGCCCAATCGGCGGCTCAAACGCACAATGAGCAAGTCGCTGAGGACTTTATCCTGACCCTCGCCGACAAGGCCATCGCCTCGCTGACCGCCCCCAACACCCCGCGAAATGAGCGGGTCAAGCGTTTCCGCGCGCTGTTCAATGAATATTTCGCCGTGCGCGGCATCGGCAAATGGGTTCTGGGACGCCATTGGAAAAAGGCTTCCGAGGCGCAAAAAAAGGAATACCTGCATCTGTTCGAGGACTTGATGGTGGTTTCCTACGTTGAACGTTTTTCAAGGTACGCCGGAGAGACCTTGAAGGTGGTTAAGACCCTGCCTCATAAAAACAAGAATATAACCACCGTCTACGCCGAACTCACCCAGCCCGGAGGCGCCTCGAAAATTCGCATGGAATGGCGCGTGACCACCAAGGGCGAGAAAATCAAAATCACCGACGTCACCGTCGAGGGCATTTCCATGGGCTCCACCCTTAAGTCCGACTTCGGTTCGATTATCCGCAGGGAAGGAAACAGCGTCGAAGGCCTGATCGTGGCGCTGCGCGAGAAAACCACTAGCCTCAAGGTCTCCACGAACTAAGCCTTTGCCAGGAGCTAATCCTTTTAGAGTATGATCAAGGCCGGCAAGATACCTGACAGGCGCCGTTACCAACGTTTCGACTATCCCAGACGCTTTCGCGGCTTTACCGGGGAAGGGGACTCAGCGGAAAAAACCAAAGAATTCGAAGGCGTGATCAAGAACATCTCGCCCGGCGGCGCCGCCGTGCTGACCCAAGAGGTCTTGGAAAACGACCAATTCGTTGATCTCCACATCGAAGGCGTCGGCTTCGTGCCGGCCCAAGTCAAGCGAATCTACGACGGCGGCTGCGCCGTTGAATTCAAAATCGACGATGAAAAAAAGTCGGAAGTTCAAGAAGAACTCGACAACTTCCGCCAATCCATGAAAAAACAAGGGGACAAGGCGTAAACTAAAGAATGTAAGACGGAGCCCGACACGATGAGAACCTATGTCATCGGCCGAAGTCAAAACGCGGACATCGTCATCGCCGGGGCCACGGTGGCGGCCCATCACGCCGAGTTGGTGGTGTGCGGCGACAAGCGCCTGCACCTGACCGATTGCGCCAGCGACAATGGAACCTGGCGGCGGCGCCCGACGCCAAACGGCGAGGAGTGGGAAGAAGTGCGCCAGTCGTTCGTATCCATGGACGAGACGCTGCGTTTCGGCGACTACACCTGCACCGTGGCGGCGCTATTACAGGACTTAGAGGGCGGCAAGGACCAAACCGGCCAGGGCGGGCCGGGCGCGGGCCGGGCAAATGCGGAATCCCAACATCCCCGCGGCCGGGTGGAGCGCGATCCCAGCACCGGGGAAATCGTCAGAAAGAGGCATTAGACACTATGGCGAAAGCTCCAAAAGCCTCCCCTTTTCATGTCTCCGAGGGCAGGCAATACATCCGCCGGGTTTTCTCGCATCCGATCATCTTGTTGTCGTGCATCGCCGGGGCCTTCGCGGTCATTTACTTGATCGAGACCAGCGCCCCTCCGTCGGCGGCGGCGATCCTCATTGATCTCGAGCGCCCCACATATCCCTACACGGTGCAAAACCTGATGTGGATCGTGTTCGCCGTCGGCCTTGGGGAATTGATCGTGCGCGTGCGCGACGCCCTGGCCGAGCGCCGGCAGCTCGCCATCGCCTACTTGCCCGAGGACGAGCGGACCATCGTGCAGACGCCTGAATTGCGCCAAATCTTCCAAACCGCCAAGGAGGCGGCGGCGAAGGGACGCCGGGGCGAGGGCCGGTTTCTTCCCCGGCTCATTCAAAGGGTCGTCTTGCAGTTCCAGATCAGCCGCTCCATCGACCAGGCCATTTCCCTTCTGAATTCAAGCCTGGAGCTTTTTCTTCATGAAATCGACCTTCGCTACTCCATGGTGCGCTATGTGGTTTGGGCGATACCCACCTTGGGATTTATCGGCACGGTGGTCGGCATTTCCCTGGCCCTGAATTACGCCGGGCAGGTCGACGTGCAGGACCCGGCGCTGTTGGCGGAGCTCACCAAGCGACTGGCCGTGGCCTTCAACACCACCCTGCTGGCCTTGGTCATGTCGGCTTTTCTGATGCTCTTGCAAAGCGTGGTTCAGGCCCAGGAGGAAGGCGCCCTCAACAAGGCCGGCCAATACTGCCTGGATAACCTGATCAACCGTCTCTACGAGGAATAACCGGTGCTGAAAAGGACAAGTGGCCCGCATCATCTTTATTGTATCCCTACGATCACTTATCCCGTTTCCTCGGCAGGAGAGGGCGCGACGGCGATGCCCAAGGCATCGTTTAGCGTTCTCGACGCCCCGAGGGGACGGGATAAGCGACCCGGAGGGCGGCTTTCCG
>CAJXGZ010000310.1 GCA_913053795.1 uncultured Rhodospirillales bacterium
GACGACGTTATTGGGATCGAAAGACGCAACCTGAACCCGGCGCCTTCATTTTCGGTCCGGCGCTAAAACTAATCGGACGATTAAGGAGACAGCTTGCTAAATGTAGTTATTCTTTCTGGAAACTGTCCCCGGAATTTACCCCGGAATTAATGTTGTGTATGGTTCCATAATATGGTACCATACAATAAATGAATCGGAAGCAGCGCAAAATTCTTGAGGCCTTGGGGGCGGAAATCGAGGAAGGCGCGGGTTCGCGCGTACATGTTCTGCTGAGCGGCGCTCCGGCGACGTTTCACCGCCCCCATCCCCGGCCCGACACGGACAAGGGCGCGGTGTCGGATGTGCGGGATTATCTGGCCGCCCAAGGCGTCAGGCCCAAAAAAGGTAAAGCCAAAAAAGGTAAAGGAGGTATGGAATGAACGCCATGAAATACGGAGCCTATGTAGCGCGGGTGGAATTCGACGAGGACTTGGGCAAGTTTCATGCCCGCGTTATCAACACCAGCGACGTGATCAGCTTCTACGGCGCGTCGGTGGAGGAACTGCGCGACGAGTTTGCGGCGTCCGTCGAGGCGCACCTGGACTTTTGCCGCCGCAAGGGGGTGGCGCCCTCAAAACCTTTCTCCGGTCAGTTCCGCGTCAGGCTGACGCCCGAGCAGCACAGCAAGGTCTCCACCGCCGCCGCCCTGGAGGGAAAAAGCATGAACGAATGGATCAGCGACACCCTGGACCACGCCGCCGAGGACGCTTTGTAAATACCAAAACAGCCAAAATAGGGTCTTGACGCCATATGTATTATGATCCATAATAAATGATGAAGTGGCGCGTTGAATTTCATCAAGCGTTCGAGCCGGAATTTCTTGAGTTGCCCCGAGCGGTTCGTGTTGAAATTGCATCCATGGCCGGGATGCTTGAGGTTTTTGGCCCTGGGCTGGCGCGGCCCCATGTCGATACGTTGAATGGGGCCAGGCATGCGAACATGAAGGAATTGCGGTTCAAGGCCGATGATGGCGTATGGCGCATTGCTTTTGCCTTTGATCCGGTGCGGCGCTGCGTTCTTCTGGTCGCGGGCGACAAGTCGGCGTGGCGGTAAAACGATTTTACAAGCGCCTCATCGCCAAGGCGGACAAACGATTCGATGATCACCTAAAGCAGCTCGGCAAAAAAGGAGGACGTTAATGGGAAAAACACTGGCGCAAATGCTGGAAACGCTTCCCGCCGATGAGCGCGAAGCAATCAAGGCGCGCACCCGGGAACTGATCGCGGAAGAGCTGACCTTGCGTGATTTGCGTAAGGCGATGGACAAGACCCAGGTTGCCGTGGCGAAGAAGCTCCACATCGGACAGGACAGCGTGTCCCGCCTGGAAAAGCGAAGCGATCTGATGCTTTCCACCTTGCGCGGCTACATTGAAGCCATGGACGGCGCCTTGGAGCTGGTGGCGCGCTTCCCCAACCGCCCCCCGGTGCGGCTGGCGGGATTGGCCGAGTTGAAGGGGAAGAAGGATGGGTGAGAACGCGGAGCGCCCACAACCATTCTCCTCGTTAACCTGACGATTTAAGGGTGAAGGGGGGTCAGGTCTTGAATGTTGAATTTTATGGACGGCAGGAACGCAATAAATTCAACATTCAAGACCTGACCCCGATGCATTGATTTGCTAACGTCCCGGTTTGATCGTGATGGAAGTGTCATTCATGGCTTGGTTCACTATACACCAGATGGGGATTTCTCTTGTGATTGCCCCGCATGTCGCCAAAAGAAGGGGAAGTTAATTGAGCGATAAAGTGTCTGAGGCCAATAATCAAGCAGCTTGCCCTTAGCGTCGCGCGCAATTTTCATTGTTGATCGTCAATGGCGTAACCACTGCCGCGAACGGTGCGTATAATATCGTGATCCCCGTCGGCATTAAGGGCTTTGCGCAGGCGGCGGATATGAACGTCAATGGTGCGGTCCTCCACATGGATGTCCCGGTCCCAGACCCGGTTGAGCAGGGACTCGCGGGAGAAGACCTTGCCCGGACGCTCCATCAACACCTTCAGCAGCCTGAATTCGGTGGGGCCTAAGTGGATGGGGCGGATGGAGTCGATGGGGCCGTCGCCGCGCATCACCTTGTGGGTGTCCAGGTCCATGACGACGCCGGCGTATTCGAGGGTTTCGGCGGAGGTTTCGGAATTGCTCCGGCGCAGCAGAGCCCGCACCCGGGCCACGATCTCGCGCGGCGAGTAGGGCTTGACCACGTAGTCGTCGGCGCCTGAGTCCAGGCCCAGGACCTTGTCGCTTTCCTCGCCCCGCGCGGTGAGCATGATGATGGGGAGGTTTTTGGTCTCGGGACCTTTTCGCAAGCGCCGGCAAATCTCAACCCCTGAGTACTCGGGCAGCATCCAATCGATGATCGCCAGGTCCGGCTGCTTTTGCTCGACCATCTCCAGGGCTTCCACTCCGGTGGCGGCGACGGCGGTCTCGAATCCCTCTTTGTCCAGGTTGTAGCGCAGCGCTTCGGCCTGGGGCGCTTCGTCTTCGACGATGAGAATCAGTGGAGACATAATCAATGCTTTTAACCGCTTTTCCCAGTTAGCCGATACGGCCCATCACGTAGTCGCGGGTCCGCTTGTCGCGGGGCTCACTGAATATCTGGTCCGTATCGCCCTTCTCCACAAGGTGTCCGATGTGAAAATAGGCGGTTTTCTGAGAAATGCGCGCCGCCTGCTGCATGGAATGGGTGACGATAACGATGGTGTATTTTTCCTTCAACCCTTCAATCAATTCCTCGATCCTGGCGGTGGCGATGGGATCGAGCGATGAGCACGGCTCGTCCATCAGGATCACCTCGGGCTCGACGGCGATGGCCCTGGCGATGCACAGCCGTTGCTGCTGGCCGCCGGAAAGG
>CAJXGZ010000311.1 GCA_913053795.1 uncultured Rhodospirillales bacterium
GCTCTGGGCGTTTACCGTCTTGAAGGAGAGTTGATGGTGATCCTGGACATTGAGTGTCTGCTCAACCTCAAGGACAAGAAAAAGCTGGATTAACTCTCTGCGTCCTTAAGCAGCCGCGCCGCATCCAGCGCCGCGTAGGTGAGGACGCCGTTGGCTCCGGCGCGCTTGAAGGACATCAGGATTTCCATCAACGAGGCTTCGTAATCCAAACGCCCCACCTCTGCGGCGGCCTTGAGCATTGCGTACTCGCCACTGACGCTGTAGGCGAAGGTGGGAACGCCGAAGGCCGTCTTAACACGGTGGATAATGTCCAGATAAGGCAGCCCCGGCTTGACGATGACCATATCGGCGCCCTCGGCGATGTCCAAGGCGGCCTCGCGCAGAGCCTCGTCGCCATTGGCCGGATTCATCTGATAGGTCTTCTTATCACCCTTTAACGCCGGCTTGGAGCCGACGGCGTCACGGAACGGGCCATAAAAAGCCGAAGCGAATTTTGCGGCGTAGGAGAGAATGGCCACATGCTCGAAACCGGCTTCATCCAGGGCCTTGCGAATGGCGCCGACGCGGCCGTCCATCATATCGGAGGGGGCGATGACGTCACACCCGGCTTCGGCCTGGACCACCGCTTGGCGCTGCAACGCCTCAATGGTTTCATCGTTGAGCACGTCGCCGTCTCTGACCAGCCCGTCATGTCCATCGCTGTTATAGGGATCGAGGGCGGCGTCGCAAATCACGCCGACGCCAGGTTGACTTTCCTTGATGGCGTGAACGGCGCGGCAAACCAAATTATCAGGGTTTAGGGCCTCGCGGGCGTCGGGCGTTTTGAGTTTCTGGGCCATATAGGGAAATACGGCGACGGCGGGAATTCCCAGATCTCCGGCTTCGCCCACCGCATCGGCCAGCAAGTCAACGGACAGCCTGTCGACGCCCGGCATGGAGGCCACGGGTTGGCGCTTGCCCTCGCCCTCAACCACAAAGATCGGCCAGATCAAATCTTCAACGCCGAGCCGGTTCTCCGCCACCAAGCGGCGTAACCACTGATGACGGCGATTGCGGCGCATGCGGGTCTGTGGAAAGGCGCCGATGGACGCCCTGGGGGCGGAGCCATGAAAGTCCATGGTTACAGGTTCCAATTTGTACTATTATCTATCACTGCAAAAGATCATTGAGCGCCTGAAATTGTCAAGGGCGGCCAGAAATTTTCAAGGGTGGGAAGTATGCGGCGCCATAAGGATGTCCACCTGCATGAAGTGTTGTTTGAATTCAGGCGCGTGGGAAACGCCGTTAAGGTCTGCGCCATTGATCCGGTCACCCGTCTTGAAATCACCATGGTCGCCCCTATATCCGCGGACAGGGAAACCATGATTCGTCTAGCGAAACGCAAACTGTCCTACGTCATCAACAAAAAAATGAAAGAAAAAATGGCCCCCGAATAACTTTATTTTTTGGAGCTTCCCCGCTTGCCCTTTCTGGCGGATTTATGGCCAAGCCCGATCTTTTTGGCGAATTCCGAACGTTTCTTGGCGTAATTGGGCGCAACCATGGGATAATCCGGCGGCAGCCTCCACTTTGCCCGGTATTCTCCAGGCGTCAAGCCGAAAGAGGTGCGTAGATGACGCTTGAGCATCTTGAGTTTTCTGCCGTCCTCCAGGCAAACAATATAATCAGGCTTGATTGAACGGCCGACGGAAACGGCGGGTTTCTGGGATTTGGCCGTCGCCTCAACGCCGAGATTGCCCAAGGTGTTGAATACCGCGCCAATGACTTCAGGAATTTGTTGGGAGGTGATTTTATTGGCGCCTATATAAGCGGAAACAATATCCACGGACATGCGTAAAATATCACCGCGCGAGATTTCAAGATCAACTTCATCACTCATGATTCAATACCCAGCCCAAGATAATAAATACGCCCCCTGATATGATTTAGTACATCATACAAAAAACTGTCAATTAAAAATAAAAAAAATATCTTCGTTTATTTCTTTTTGATTCTATGTTTTTAGAATTTTATTTAAATGAATTACCGGTCACAAGCTATTCTAATTTTCTATTTTGAAAATAAATCGTTTCTTGCGCACGGCTAGGTAAACGCGATAGATTGTGGTCTGTTGGCATATCGGTTCGATATATGGTATGTATCGCCAACCATTCTCGTCATGTCGGAAAATTGCCGGATACAATGTCTTCCAACGTCATCGCCATCGCCTGTGATCACGGGGGCTTTCAGTTAAAGGTAGAACTGAAGGACCATTTATCCCAACAAGGATTTCAGGTGCTTGACCTGGGCGCGGAAGGGACGGAGTCAGTTGATTACCCGGACTACGCGCAACTTTTGGTCGAAGCCATCAAGGAAGGACGGGCCGAGCGCGGCGTGCTGATCTGCGGAAGCGGCATCGGCATGTGCATGGTCGCCAATCGCCATAAGGAAATCCGCGCGGCTTTGGTTCACGACGCCCTCGGCGCCCGCTTGAGCCGCCTCCACAATAACGCCAACGTCCTATGCCTTGGCGGAAGGATGATCGGCGTTGAGTTGGCGCGGGATTGTTTGAACATATTTCTTGAGACCGAATTCGAGGGCGGCCGCCACGCCCGCCGCACCGAAAAACTTTGAAGGCGCATCGCCAATGTCCGCTTACCCCACTGAATTCCATGACCGTTTTTTTTCCCAGTCCCTGGCGGACATTGACCCTGTCATCGCCGCCGCCATCTCTGATGAGCTGACGCGCGAGCAGGATCAAATCGAACTGATCGCTTCCGAGAACATCGTTTCGCGCGCCGTGCTCCAGGCCATGGGCTCGGTGATGACCAACAAGTACGCCGAAGGCTATCCCGGTCGCCGCTATTACGGTGGCTGCGAATATGTCGATG
>CAJXGZ010000312.1 GCA_913053795.1 uncultured Rhodospirillales bacterium
TTTAAGCGATAATGACGTTTAAGCGATAATGACGTTTAAGCGATAATGACGTTTAAGCGATAATGTCTGGCAGCAGCTTATTCTCGATTTGCAGAATTTGATCCTTGAGCGTCAATTTGCGCTTCTTCAGGCGCTGAATTTCCACTTGATCAAAGGCGCCGTCATTAATGATGCGCGCGATCTCATCATCGAGATCACGGTGCTCGGCCGAAAGTTCCGCCAGCTTTTTCTTGAGTGCCGCGATGTCTTCCATGATTAACGGTATTCAATAAAAAATCAGAGGGATCATAGCAACAATTATTATGAACGGTTTTGTTATGGTGCATTGCAGCATTTTTCATAAAGGGGTATCATTGCCTCGAAGAAGCGCCGCTTAGGCAATGACGGAAATTCACAATGGCTAATAAATCCGGGGCTAATAAATCCGGGGCTAATAAATTCGGCTCTGACGGCCCCAAACAGGGCGAAGAGCCGATCACAATAAAAAAATACGCAAACCGCCGCCTCTACAACACGGCGGCCAGCAGTTATATCACCTTGGATCACTTGGCGCACATGATCAGAGAAGGCGTTGAGTTCATTGTCCTTGACGCCAAGACCAGCGAAGACATAACCCGCTCCGTGCTTACCCATATCATTGTCGAGGAGGAGGCGAAGGGGCGGAACATGCTGCCCATCAGCTTCCTGCGCCAATTGATCAGTCTTTACGGCGACAGCCTGCAAGAGCTTGTTCCCCGCTATTTGGAAACCAGCATGCAAGCCTTCGCCAGCAACCAAGAGCAAATGCGAAACTACATGAACGAGGCCATGGGCGGCATCAAGCCCTTCGCCTCTTTCGAAGAAATCGGAAAACAGAACATGGCCTTCCTTGAAAACGCCATGAAAATATTCAGTCCGTTTCCAGTTGGCGGCAAGGCCAATGACGACAGTCCTCCCCCGCTCCCCAGGCTACTCCTCCTGGCGCTGGGGCGAGAAATGCGCACGCCGGATCCGATGATCAGGTTCGGGAACTCAGAGAAAAACTCGATCAGATGCAAAAACAACTTAACAAGTTAAGCGGCGGCGGCTAACAATTACCGACACATATAGTTGCCATTAGGCATGGAATTTGGGTAATCTCCGCGGTTAGGGATGGGCCGATAGGCCCAACTGGGCAATAAATGGAGGAACGCGTGAAAAGAATTCTGCGATTCATTCCCTCGGCGCTTGCCGGTTTTGCGTTGATCGTCATCGTTTCTTCGGCCAAGGCCAACGAGCAGGAAGCGGCGGCGTTCATTAGCAATTTGGCCAATCAGGCGCTCCAGACCTTAGGCGACGTCAGCATTCCGCTCGAGGCGCGCGAAGAAAAATTGCGCGTCCTGCTGCAGGACGGGTTCGCCATGAAATTCATCGGCCGTTATGTGTTGGGAAAGTATTGGAAGAAAATGACCGCCGCCCAGCAGGAAGAATACCAAAAGCTTTTCGCCGAATGGACCTTAAGGACCTATTCGTCCCGTCTCGGCGGCTATAAGAACCAGAAATTCACGGTCGTCAAGGTCATCGATAACGGCAAGAAAGACATCTTCGTGAAAACCCGCATCAATCAACCGGGGGGCGGCGATCCCATCGATTGCGATTGGCGCATCCGTAAGGTTAACGGCAAATATAAAATCGTTGATATCGGCATCGCCGGCATCTCCATGCTGTTGACTCAAAAACGCGAATTCGCCTCGCTGCTCAACCGGAATGGAATCAACGGTCTGATTGAGATGCTAAGAGTGCGCAATTCGAAATTCACGGCCATGTCCAGCTAGAGAGAGAGGATTAGGCAATGAAAAAATCAATAAGCAACAGGACGTTTCCCACCACAGCGGCGGCGGCCTGTTTGGCGGCGGCCCTTATTTTGTCCACTGGACATGCGCCCCTGGCGGATACAACCTTCGAAGACGGATACAAAGCCTATGAGCAAACCGACTTCGCCAAGGCTTTGAAAATTTGGCTGCCCCTGGCCAATTCCAATAATGCGCACGCCCAGTATAACCTTGGCGTCATGTACGATCTTGGCCGCGGCGTCGCCCAAGACAAGAAAAAAGCCATGGCGTGGTGGCTCAAGGCCGCCAAGCAGGATCTGCCCATGGCTCTCCACAATCTGGCCAGCAACTACCTTTTTGGCGTCAAGGACGAGAACCAACAAAAGAAGGCGCTGGCCTGGATGTCCCGCGCCGCCGAGCTTGGGCTCTCCCGTTCCCAGTACTCGCTGGGCAAAATGTACTTGCACGCCCATGGCGTGGAAAAAGACGAGGTCTTGGCCCGCAAGTGGATTGAAATGGCCGCCAAGCAGGGCTTCGACAAGGCGCAGTACAATATGGGCAAACTCAGCCGTGACGGCGTCGCCGGCCCCGTTGACAAGGAAGCCGCCGCCCAGTGGTTTCTGAAGGCGGCCAAACAAGGCTACGCCAAAGCGCAGAACCATATTGGAAAGCGCTACGCCAACGGCGATGGAATCGAAAAGAACGAGGCCGAGGCGCTGTTCTGGGTGACCCTGGCGGCGAAGCAAAACATCAAATCCGCCGAGAACAATCGCAAGGTCTTGGTCAAGAAACTTCCCCTTGACGAGGTTAACCGCATCATGACGCGGGTCTATTCCTGGAAGCCGGAAAAGAAATGAACCGGCGTCTCTCGTTATTTGGATAGGCTCCTTAGCAGGACTGGAAACCGTAATGTCCGCAAAAACCATTCGTATTTTTGCTATTCTGGCGCTTTTCACCGTCGCCGCCTGCTCGCCCGAAGTGGGGAGCAAGGCCTGGTGCGAGGCGATGAAGGAAAAGCCCAAGGGCGATTGGACGGCGAACGAGGCCGCTGATTTCGCTAAGCACTGTCTTTTTTA
>CAJXGZ010000313.1 GCA_913053795.1 uncultured Rhodospirillales bacterium
TTATCCTTCCAGCCTGGTGAAATAAAGTGGCGGCGTCCGAAACCAATAGACAATACGGCATGGCGGTGGTCGGCGCCGGCTCCGCCGGATTCTCGGCGGCCATCACGGCTGCCGAGCTTGGCGCGCGGGTGGCGATTTTCGGCTACGGGACGATCGGGGGAACCTGCGTCAACGCCGGCTGCATTCCTTCCAAGACCCTCATCAGGGCGATGGAAATTCTTCACCATGCGAAAACGGCCCCCCGTTTTGGCGGCATCCGCGTCGAGGCCGAGGTCGAGGATTGGTCCGAGACCGTGAAGATGAAGGACGAGTTGGTCGCCAGACTTCGAAAGTCAAAGTATGAGGACTTGCTGCCGTCCTATAACTCGGTCGCCTATTTTGAAGGCTCGGCGAGCATCGCCGAAGGGGGCGTGTCCTTCAAGGGTGAGCTGGTGAAGGCGGACAAGGTGATCGTGGCGACGGGCGCCTCGCCGGGGACGCCGGATATTCCGGACTTTGAGGGCATCCCGCATCTGACCAGCGCAACGGCGCTGGAATTGACGCAAATCCCTAAGTCTCTTTTGGTGATCGGCGGCGGCTATATAGGCTGCGAGCTTGCCCAGGCGTTGGCCCGCGCCGGCGTCAAGGTTACGGTCGCCTGCCGGAGCCGCCTGTTACCCGAAACCGAACCGGAAATTAGCGAAGCCCTGACGCGGAGCTTCCGTGACGAGGGCGTCATTGTCCGCGATGGGCTGACTTATCGCGGTATTCGCGAAGTCAAGGACGGGATCGTTCTGAGCGCCACGGAGGGCGATTTAGCCGTGGAGATCGAGGCCGAAAAAGTACTCATAACAACCGGCCGCCGCCCCAACACGGAAGGCCTGGGCCTTGAGGAGGCCGGTATCGAACTTCTGCCAAACGGCGGCGTCAAAGTGGATGACTATATGCGAACTTCACGGGCGGACGTCTACGCCGCGGGTGATGTGACGGGACGTGATCAATTCGTCTACATGGCGGCTTACGGGGCGAAACTGGCCGCCGGGAACGCGCTTAACGGCGATACCCAAAGGTATGATAATTCAGCCATGCCGTGGGTCGTGTTCACCGATCCTCAAGTTGCGGGCGTCGGCTTGACCGAAAATGGAGCGAAGGAAAAGGGGCTCAATGTCCGCACTTCCGTACTGCCTCTGGAATATGTGCCGCGCGCCCTGGCGGCGCGCGATACGCGCGGCCTCATCAAACTTGTGGCGGAAGCCGGAACGGATAAATTGCTGGGGGCCCAGATCATGGCGCCGGAGGGCGCCGACAGCATTCAGACAGCCGTATTGGCGATCAAGCACGGGCTCACCGTCAAGGATTTGGCCGAGACCATTTTCCCGTATCTGACAACGGTCGAGGGGCTCAAGCTGGCGGCGCAAACCTTCGACAAGGACGTGTCGAAGCTGTCCTGCTGCGCCGGATAAGCCCCAACCTCGATCCGCTCTACTGCGTGCGGGGACCGAACAGGATGATCATGGCGCCGGCAACGCTGATCGCCGCTCCGATCCCGTCCCAGCGGCCGGGCCGGTTGCCTTCCAGCGTCCACATCCAGAGGAGCGATGACAGGATATAGATTCCGCCATAGGCGGCGTAGGCGCGCCCGGCAAAGTCCGAATCAATTTTCGTCATCAGCCAAGCGAACGCGGCGAGGCTAATCATGCCCGGAATGATCCACAAAGGCGTCTTGCCGAGACGAAGCCAAGCCCAAAAGGCGAAACATCCGCCGATCTCCGCGAACGCTGCAAGAATATACGTTGAAATTGCCTGCATGCTGATTCCAGCCTTCAATCCCAATCTGGACCGAAGCATTCAATGACTCGCCAAACCATCCTATTGTTTATAGCGGGTTCGAAGGAAAAAGGAGAGCCGTAACTTGATGCTAGATGAGGAGCAGAGAAACCACGATCTCGCCGGAAGTCTCCCAAAATTCATGTTGACGTGGGGAGCGCCCATAGGGACAATGCTTGGGTCGATTCTCCTGCCCCCACCGATCAAAACAATTGTATGGATCGCGGCGCTTCTTTGGATGGGCGCGGCTTGCCTATTGAACGCCAAGCGTTGCGGACGCACTCACTGCCGTTATACGGGGCCGTTCTTCATTGCGATGAGCGCACCGGTTGGTCTTCACGGCTTCGACATTTTCTCGTTCGGACCGGATGGATGGCGATGGTTGGGAATTTCAGTGGCCGTAGGCGGCGGCGGAATCTGGTGGGCAACTGAAAAGTTTCTTGGAAAATACAAGGCTTAGAGACATCCTCCGGCATCCCATACGGATGTTACATAGTATGTCGCCAAAGGTTAGATCAAAGGAGTATCCGAAATGTTGACGGTGTTGAAACGGGTTGGTTTTATCCTTGCGTTGACGGCGCTGGGCGCAACGTCCGCTTTCGCCGATTCCCATGTTTACAAGCTCTATGTCGACGGGCTGGCCTGTCCTTTCTGCGCCTATGGGGTGGAAAAGCAGGTCGGTGGATTGGATAACGTCAAATCCGTGGATATTTTTATCGACGAGGAAATCGTCGCCGTCACCATGACCTCCAACGCCGTCCTCGACGAGGCCGCCGCCAGGAAGGCCGTCAGCGACGCCGGGTTTACCTTGCGTAAATTCGAAAGGCCGAAAGCCAAATGACCCACCCGGCGGTGATTTGGGCCGTCCTTTCGGGCTTGATGATGTGGTCCTTTGGAATCCGGACGGCGGCGGCCCACGAACCCATTTTCACTCCGGGCGCACATGTCCACCCCAAGGATGGGCATGAAGTCGCCCTTCAGTATCACCGCAACCGCGCCAGCGGCGCCGGGGAAAACAAAATCGAGCAGGAACTGGCCCTGAAATACGCATACGGCG
>CAJXGZ010000314.1 GCA_913053795.1 uncultured Rhodospirillales bacterium
TGCGCGAAGAAAGCAGGAAGCGGGTGGCGGGCGAAATAAATATTTTGTGAGGAATGCGCCAAAGGCAAAGACTGGCCCAAAAAATCCTTTGCGTGTCGATGATAAGATCAAAACGTCGTCCAGCCAAAGGGCGGCGCAGCAATTCGCTTGGATGCAGGCCGATATTTGCGTTCTCAATGACCTCGTCCAGCAGGCCCGCCACCACGCATGCCATGACGTTGGCGTAGACGCTGGTTCCCTTGCCGGCGACCCAGGTGATATGGGCTTTTGGAAAGGCGTCGCGCAAGCCCTGGACAAAGGGCAGTTTGAGCAGGGAATCGCCCACCCGGTCCAGCCCGACGTAAATCAGCACCGAAGACGGTTGTTCATATTTCTTGGCCATGGGACGCCACGGTAGCATAATTGATGCGCATTTATGAGGGGACGGATTATGGATCGGCGCATGGAAGTCGTCGAGGGCGACATCACCCGGCTTGAGGTGGACGCTATCGTCAACGCCGCCAACGAATCCCTGCTCGGCGGCGGCGGGGTGGATGGGGCCATTCACCGGGCCGCCGGACCGGACCTGCTTAAGGAGTGCCGGACCTTAGGCGGCTGCCCCGCCGGCCAAGCCAAAATCACCAAGGGCTATAACCTTGCCGCCAATTATGTCATCCACACGGTGGGACCCATCTGGAACGGCGGCGGGTCAAACGAAGATGAATTGCTGGCAAGCTGTTACCGGCGATCCTTGGAGCTTGCCGTAAAGAACGCCGCCTTGTCGGTTGCGTTTCCCGCCATTTCAACCGGCGTCTACCGGTTCCCCCCTGAGCGCGCGGCGTCCATTGCCGCCGCCACGGTGGCCCATTTTCTGTTCGGTGACGAAACATTAGCGCGCGTCGTCTTCTGCTGCTTCGGCGAAGCCTCCGTCAGGACGCACCAATCAGCGCTTCAAGATTGCGGGTAAGGCGGTCGAGATCCGCAGGCTCGGACAGGCGGTGGCCGCCTTCCTTGACCAGGGTGAGCTCGACGTCCCCTGAGGTCAGCATTTCTGAAATTCTGAGCGAGGTCCGCCACGGCGCGTCCGCGTCCTTCACTCCATGGATCAGCCGAACCGGGCAGGTGAGCGGGATGGGCTTGTTGAGCAGCAGATTGTTCCGCCCGTCCTCCAGCAGCGCCTTGGTGATAATGTAGGGGGAGTCGTCATAGTCGCTGGGCATGGAGATGAAGCCGTCGCGTTCGATTGTTTCCTTCTGCTCCGCCGTCAGTTTGTTTTCGATTATGTTCTCGGTGAAGTCGGGGGCGGCGGCGATGCCGAGCAGACCGGCCACGCGCTCGGGCCGTTGCAAGGCCGCAAGCAGCATGATCCAGCCGCCCATGGAGGAGCCCACCAGAATTTGCGGCCCTTCCGCCAACGCGTCGAGGGCGAAGACGGCGTCCTCGGTCCACCCGCTGATGGTTCCGTCCTTGAATGCGCCCGACGAGGCGCCGTGTCCTTGATAGTCGAAACGCAAGAAAGCGCGGCCTTGTTTGCGGCAATATTCCTCCAGATGCAGCGCCTTGCCGCCGGTCATGTCTGACATGAAACCGGTGAGGAACATGACGCCAGGAGACTTGCCAGGCGTATGGTGGTAAGCGATAGTCGCTCCATCGTCGCGCATCGCCGTACGAGTTTCGGTCATGGTGGACTCTTAAAGCCGATGAATAAGACCATGGATAATACCACCCTCGCTCCGGTTGTGGAACCGGGCGTCAGCGGGGGAAGCGGACGTTTCGCCACCGTGTTGCAAGTTCTGCCGGCCCTTGGCAAGGGCGGCGGCGTTGAACGCGGCGTCGTGGAAATCGCCGCAGCAATCTCGGCCGCCGGCGGCCGCGCCCTGGTTGCGTCCAGCGGCGGGGAGATGGTGATGGACATTAAACGCGCCCGCGCCAAACACTTCACCCTTCCCGCCGGCAGCAAGAACCCCTTGGTGATGCAGGCCAATATCGGACGCTTGGCGAAGCTGATCGAGGCCGAGGGCGTGGATATCGTGCACGCCCGTTCGCGGGCTCCGGCGTGGAGCGCCTATTTCGCCGCCAAGCGCGCCGGCGTTCATTTCGTCACCACCTTTCACGGAACCTACGCCCACGGAAATTGGTTCAAGCGCCGCTACAACGCGATTATGACCCGCGGCGAGCGGGTGATCGCCATCTCCGACTTTATCGCCGGCCATATGGGCCGGGTCTACGGGACGCCGGCGTCGAAAATTCGCACCATCCACCGAGGCGTCGACGTTAAATATTTCAATCCCCGGGCGGTCAGCGCCGAACGGATTGCGGCCCTGTCCGGACAATGGCGTCTTGGCGACGGCGCGCCGGTGGTCATGCTTCCCGGAAGGTTGACCCGCTGGAAGGGGCAGACCGTCTTTATTCAGGCGGTCGCTAAGCTGAAGCGACGCGATATCCGCTGCCTTCTTGTGGGCTCGGACCAGGGCCGCGGCGCTTACCGTCAAGAGTTGGGGGACCTGCTCACGAAATACGACCTGAACGAAATCGTCCGCATTGTCGATCATTGCAACGATATGCCGGCGGCCTACATGCTGACGGACGTGGTGGTTTCCGCTTCAACCGACCCCGAGGCGTTCGGCCGGGTGGCGCCCGAGGCCCAGGCTCTTGGCCGGCCGGTGATCGCCACGGACCACGGCGGCGCAAGGGAAACCATCATTGAGGGCGCAACCGGCTGGCTGACGCCGCCCGGCGACGTTGACGCCCTGGCGCAAGCCATCGCGCGCGTCCTTGCGCTTACGGAGACCGAGCGCCGGCGTTTGGCGGAGCAGGCCATTACCAATGTGCGGGAAAACTTTTCCAAGGACGCCATGTGCGCGCGC
>CAJXGZ010000315.1 GCA_913053795.1 uncultured Rhodospirillales bacterium
TGGGCCGAAAGGGCCTGTCGGAATGGGTCAATTTGGTCCGGAAATGCTCTAGAACCCGCCCATGAATTCGAAGGAGCTAAATTTAGGTTCCCAAAACAGATTCTATTGGTTATACTCTCTGACAATAATTAACTTTAACATTGTATATCGCGACTAGGTAATTGCGTGATGTTAGTAGTTGGTTACAATCATCAGGGGGACGCCAAGGGGGCGCTGCGGAAACGCTTCCCGGTTATCCTTGCGGTTTTTTTCCTTTCAAGTTTAACGAACATGGCCTTCGCTCAGGCGCCCTTGTCCGGCGCCGGTCTCTCCGCGCCTGATCACGCCATCAATAATTATCTTTCACAGAACACCCCTCCCGGCTCGCAAAAAACGGTGGCGCAATATGACCTTTCCGTGGGATCGCTGGGGCGCCTGTCCCTGGACGGGGTCTTGGTGAATTTGCCAAATTCAGGCCTGACGGAGTCGGAATTGACGTCCCTTGGCTTTGGGCGCGAGTTTGTTTTCGATACGGGCCTGGTGCTGGACGGCGGCCTGAAGTACGGGCTTGGAGACGGCCTGGGCGCCGAAGTCGAGCTTGCTTATCGCCAGAAAGACGCCGGTAAATTCTCCCTGGGCGGATATGACCTTGGCGCTTCGGCCGATATTGGCGGCGGAACGACCGCCGTCACGTTCTCGGCGAACGGATATTACGACCTTCCCTCGGGAGGCAGATTAATGCCCTTCATCGGCGCCGGAGTCGGGTTCGCCAACACAAACCTGGATAAGAACGGCCGCACGACCGAGGACAGCGATCGCGTCTTCGCCTATAAATTCGCAACGGGTCTCAATTTTATCTTTAACCAGAACCTCTCGCTCAAGGGCGAATACAAATACTTCACCAACGCCGACCCCAAATACAGCGCCACGGGCGGCGAGTACGACGGCCATAGCGTTGGAATGAATCTTTCCTTCGATTTCTAGTTCTAAGAATCCAAACTCATTCATATGATGGCCTTTGGCGCATATCTGCTATAATTAACGCATGATCGACCCCTTCGGCCGAAAGATCACATACTTGCGCGTATCGGTCACCGGCCGGTGCAATTTCCGCTGTTCGTACTGCATGTCCGAGGACGCGCCGTTGCTTCCGCGCGAGGACCTTCTAAGCCTCGAGGAGATGGACCGGCTGTGCGGCGCCTTCATTAAGCGCGGCGTCAGAAAGCTGCGCATCACCGGCGGCGAACCCTTGGTGCGGCGCAACGTCATGAGCCTTATTGCCTCCCTGGGACGCCACTTGAAAAGCGGCGATCTGGACGAGATGACGCTGACCACCAACGCCAGCCGGCTTTCCAAATACGCCGCCGGGCTTTATTCGTGCGGCGTCAGGCGCGTCAATGTCTCGCTGGACACATTGGACAAGGACAAGTTCCGCGAGATTACGCGCCACGGCGATTTGGACAAGGTGCTCGACGGGATCATGGCGGCCAAGGACGCGGGGCTTAAGGTCAAGATCAACGCGGTGGCCCTCAAGGGAGTCAACGACATGGAGGCCGGCGAACTGGTGGCTTGGTGCGGAGAGCAAGGGTTCGACATCAGCTTCATCGAGACAATGCCGCTGGGCGCCGCCGCCAGCGGCCGGGTCGACAGATTTATTCCGCTGTCCGGCCTGCGCGCCAGGCTGGAGCGTGCCTGGACGTTGGAGGACATCAAAGCCGAGGACGGTTTCGGCGGTCCCTCGCGCTACGCCCAGGTCGCCGAAACCGGGCGGCGGGTCGGCTTCATCACCCCCCTGAGCCGGCATTTCTGCGAGACCTGCAACCGCGTGCGCCTGACCTGCATCGGAACCCTTTATCTTTGCCTGGGCCGTGACGCCGCTATCGACCTGCGCGGACCTCTTCGCGCCAGCGAATCAGATGAAGCGTTGTCGGCCGCCATTGACGCCGCCATCGCGCAAAAGCCAAAAGGCCATGATTTCGTCATCAACCCCGATGACGCCCGCCCCGCCCTGGCCCGCAACATGAACGTCACCGGCGGCTAACGCCGCGCCACCATTCATGGAAGGCGTCCTCATTGAAGGAAAGGACGCGTCCAAGGCCGCCGCTCCTCCGCCGCCAAGTGGGAAGGGCCTTTTCCGGAACGGCGATGAGAAGGGGAATTCCCTCGGCGATGGTCTGGAGGATTTCATCGGACAGGCCTTCGCCTTTTTCCTCTTGAGCGCCGAACTTCTCCACCACCACCAAGTCCGGACGGTCCTTGATGGCGTCACGGATGATGCCGGTGGTTTCGGTGAGGGCGAAAACATCCAGCCCGCACTCGCCGTCGTCCTTAATGGCGTGTTTTGGGGGCCGTTTGATGGCGATGCGGCGGCCCGTGGAAATGTCGATGGCGTCAATGCCTTTTCTTTCGCCGCCGGGACCTCTGATCTCCTCTTGAAGAATCCCGCCGACGCGCGCGCCTGACGCCTTCAGCTTTTCAACAAACCTTGAAAGCGCCGCCCTGTCGGCGGTGTCCGGGCCGTAAACGGCCGCGGCGAAGGCCGCCATCTCTTGATTGTCCGTCATGGACGGCAAGATATCACAAACCCGGGATTAATCTTCACTCTTGATGAACGGCGTCATTTCAGTCGGCCTGGGCGGGAAAAGCAAAAGCCAGCGGAATGGCGCGTATGCTCGCGATTCCAACTGGCTTTCACCGTTTTTTCCACCACGCGCGGCGGGAGAGTCGCGCGCTTGTAGAGATGGTTGTGGAGAGCGCCGTAAAAAACGCGAAGGGGGCAATATGCATCGCGACCAAACAATCAGATTTACAAATCCGGACAACGATCCAAATTTCGATCGCATACAAGCAGGTC
>CAJXGZ010000316.1 GCA_913053795.1 uncultured Rhodospirillales bacterium
AAACCTTAACATTTTCACTTTGGGTCTTATACGTTGAAAAAATGTCAACGTTGTATTATCGTTAGCGGTGCGATGGAAAATACTTCGCAGATAGAATGAGGATTGCGCCGGCTAAAAAAACCTTTGTCCCAAAAAGCCGCCTTTGCGCCAAAAAGTAAAATTAGGCTAATTACGCTCATTACCTAATCAAATCAGGGAGAGAATGATGAATAAAATCTTTGCAACCGCACTTGTCGGCATGGCGATATCCATACCCGCCAGCGCATTTGCCCAAACCTGGAACATGCCCACCCCCTATTCGGACAAGGTGTTTCACACGGCAAACATAATCGAGTTTGCCAAGGACGTTAAAGCCGCCACCAACGGGGCGCTCAACATCATCGTACATTCCGCCGGATCGCTCTATAAGCACGCGGAAATCAAAAACGCGGTTCGTTCAGGCCAGGTGCCGATCGGGGAATTTTTCCTGTCGCGCCTGTCGAACGAAAACGCCGCCTTCGGCATTGATTCCCAGCCCTTTGTTGCCACCTCTTATGCCGATGCAGCAAAATTATGGGCGGCGCAAAAGCCGGTGGTGACCGAACTTTTGGCCAAGCAGGGGTTGATGGTGCTGTTTGCCGTGCCGTGGCCGCCCCAGGGTCTTTATACCAACGGGGAGATAAACAGCGTTGCCGATCTGGCCGGTCTGAAATTTCGCGCCTATAACGCCGCCCTGGAACGTTTCGCCGCCCTGGCCGGCGCCGGCTTCAAGGGCAAGGTCCTCTTGGAAAAACCGCTGTTCCATAAGGCGGGCGGGATTCCCGGCCATTCATTCTCCGGCGCTTATGTCGCCTATAACCTTCGCTTCCATCCCGTCATCCGGCGTCTCAAGGAGATCGCCCAATCGGCGACGGTCCACGCCGCCCACGCCTACGTCGGCCAGCACATATCGCAGTGGCGGCCCGATACGGATTACCGGCATGGCTATTCCGCCCGCAAGTCCGAGGGCGGCGGCGTTCTGAGGGACCTCAGCCATGAGTTGGACTACCTCAACTGGATATTGGGCGGATGGAAACAGCTGACCGCCGCCGGCGGACATTTCAGCGATCTTGAAATCGACAGCGACGACATATTCTCTATCCTGTTGGAGACGGAAAACTGCCCCGTCGCCACCGTACAGATGAATTATTTGGACGCCGCGCCGAGGCGCGAAGTTATCCTGCTGACGGATAAGGGGTCCTTCCACGCCGACTTGATAGCGGGGCGCGTCAATTCGGAACGCCTAAAGACCGGAATTGATGATACGGTCATCGCCGAACACAAGGCCGTTCTCGGCAACGATGAAAGCGTGATTTGCTCCCTTGAAGAAGGAATGGAGGTTCTTCACATGATAGAAGCCGCGGAAAAAGCCGCCCATGAGAAAATTTGGGTCTCAAGATGAGACGTCTTTGCACCATCTGCGCGCGCGGCGGCTCAAAAGGCGTCAAGGGCAAGAACCTGCGCGTGCTCGGCGGCAAGCCCCTGATCGCCCACACCATCGAACAAGCCCTCAAATCAGGGCTGTTCGAGGTGGTCGCGGTGAGCAGCGATAGTCTCGACATCCTGAACGCCGGGCGGGATTTCGGCGCCGATTGCATTGTCGAGCGCCCCAGCGAACTGGCGACGGATACGGCGGGAAAGCTTCCCGCCATTCGCCATTGCGCCGAAACGGTCGAAGACCGCCGCCAAACGGCCTTTGACGTCTTCGTCGATCTGGACGCCACGTCGCCTCTCAGGGACATCGACGACATCAAGGGCGCCGTCGCGCTTCTGGAGGAAAGCGGCGCCGGCAACGTGATTACCGGCGCTCCGGCCCGGCGCTCGCCTTACTTCAATCTGGTGGAAGTGGACGAAAGCGGCGGGGTCCATCTCTCAAAGCCGCTTAAGACGAAAATCGAGCGCCGCCAGGATTCCCCGAAATGCTATGACATGAACGCCTCCATTTACGCCTGGACGCGGCAAGCTTTTTTCTCAGGCCCCGATAACTTGTTCGGCGGCGAAACCCGCCTGTTCATCATGCCGGAGGAGCGCTCCATGGATATCGACAGTGAACTGAATTTCCAACTCGTGGAATTTCTTTTATCTAAAAAGAGATAAATCATGACCCAAAACATGTTTGACTTGAGCGGCAAGACGGCGGTGGTCACCGGCGGCGCCGGAATTATCGGAACACCCGTCTGCCATGGCTTGGCGGCCCATGGCGCCCAGGTGGCGGTGGCGGACATCGACGGCGAGGCCGCCGAAAAGCTGGCCGGCGGCATCGCCAAGGAGCACGGCGTCAAAACTCTCGGCGTCCAATGCGACGTGTCCTCGCCCCAAGCCGTTTCAAGCATGGTGGAAAGCGTATGCGCCAAGCTGGGGGGAATCCACGTGCTGCACAACAACGCCGCCAGCAAGGCGGGAAGCCTGGAGGAATTCATGGCGCCCTTCGAGGACTTCAAGCTCGACATCTGGCGCAAGGTTATGTCCGTCAACCTGGACGGCATGTTCCTGGTCGCCCAGGCCGTCGGCAAGAAGATGATCGAACAAGGCGAGGGCGGCAGCATCATTCAGACTTCCTCCATCTACGGCGTCGTCGGCCCGCACAAGAAAATCTATGAAATCTCCAATATCCTCGGTGCGCAAATCAACGCGCCGGCCGTCTATTCCGCATCCAAGGCCGCCGTCATCGGGCTGACCAAATATCTGTCCGCCTACTGGGCGGATAAGGGCATCCGCGTGAACACCTTGGTTCCCGGCGGAGTCGAAAGCGGCCAGGACGCTGCGTTCAAGAGCGCCT
>CAJXGZ010000317.1 GCA_913053795.1 uncultured Rhodospirillales bacterium
CACGCCCTGGACAACATCGACGGTTCTTACGACGACATCGTTCTGCTGCAGCCGACCTCGCCCCTGCGCCAGGCCGAAGACATCGACAATTGCGTCAAGCTGCGCCAGGAGCGCAACGCCTCAGCTTGCGTCACCGTTTGCAAGACGGAGAAATCGCCTTACTGGATGTTCCAGATCGACGGCCACGGGCGCATGACGCCGTTCCTTGAAAAGGATGGTCCCTGGCACCAGCGCCAAAACCTTCCTCTGGCCTACGCCGCCAACGGCGCCGTCTATGTGGCCGACGTTGAATGGTATAGGGAGAACCAGACGTTCTACGGCCCGGATACGGTGGCCCACATCATGCCGCCTGAAAGGTCCGTCGACGTGGACACGGAACTGGACTTGATGCTGGTCGAGACAATCATGAAGGCGAATAAACGGATTTATTGAGCGCCATGGTTCCAGACTTTGAAAACGGCTACATGGTGATGGGCCATGACACGTCAAACCGTTGGCGGACGGAAATAGAGTGCGTGCTCGCCAGATCCAAGGACGGGGCTAAGGAGGAATACGCCTACCTTTCACACGAATGCCGGGCCGAGAACGTCTCTTCGGAGATATTTGACGACAGGAGCTATGAATTCGTCGCCGCCAAGACATGGAACGGCGTCTATTACTTGCGCGGCGGGTCTTACAATTATGGATTCAACCCCCTCAACAATCTTCGGAAGAAAAGGCCTGAATGCGTTTATGAAAAATTGCCGGACGACAATATTTTCGTTCACTGCCCCAAGCGCCGCCCTCGATACCTCGACTTCAACGAGGCCCTCGACATTCTTCAGACGGAAGGCGATGGAAAGCAAATAAAACTGTACATTGAGGCGACATTTCAGCATTCCGGCTTCAATTACACCCTATATGCGCCCAGCAAATACACCAACTATCCCCATCCGGAACTCAACAAAGAACGGTTCATTTAGCCCATTACCGGATTTGCGCTGTATGAGGAAAACGGCGTCGTGCGCATCGCCTACGTGGCCGCCCATATGCTTGAAAGCGGAACCCAAACCGTGGAGTTCCGGGTCAGGGACATGGTTTCTTTCATTGAGACGAAAAATAAATCCTCCAGATTGTTTCCTATTTTCAAAATCTTCGACAAACTGTTTCTTTCGGCGTTTTTCACCATGGATGATTTTTCCACGGTGCGAAGATTTCCTGATGGAGATTGCCGTTTGTTCGTCTACGAATAGCGACCTTAACTTGAACTGGACGCCACGCATCGAGGACCTTAACGCCATCATCCGCGCCGCCTTGGCGCGGGAGCGCAAACTATTATGAAAATCATCGGCATGATTCCCGCCCGCATGGGCTCGTCGCGGTTTCCCGGCAAGCCGCTGGCTGAGTTGCTCGGCCGCCCCATGATCGAGCATGTCTTCAAGCGGGTCGCCATGAGTGAGATTCTCTCGGACGTCTTCATCGCCACCTGTGACGAGGAAATCCGCAGCGCCACGGAAAGTTTCGGCGGCAAGGCCGTCATGACGTCGGACAAACACGAGCGGGCCAGCGACCGCATCGCCGAGGCGGCCAAGGATATGGACGCCCATGTGGTGGTGATGATTCAAGGGGACGAGCCGATGACCCACCCGGACATGATCGGCGAGGCCGTCGCGCCTTTTCTTACAAGTCCCGAAGTTCAATGCGTCAACCTGACCAAGCGCATCGACGACATAGACGAATACCGCAATCCCAACACCATCAAGGTGGTGACGGACCGCTCCGGCGACGCCCTTTATTTTTCCCGTGCGCCGATTCCCTATACGGCCGGCGACGGCATAGACCAAAGCGCCCCTTACAAGCAGGTGTGCGTCATCCCGTTCCTGAGCCAGGCCCTCCGGAAATTTTCCCAGTTGGAGCCGACGCCTCTGGAAATCGCCGAGTCCGTGGATATGATGAGGTTCCTTGAGCACGGGGTTCCGGTTCGCATGGTTGAAACCCGCCATCACACCCACGCCGTGGATACGCCCGAGGATCTGGCCTTGGTTGAAAAACTGATGGGCGGCGATCCCTTGAATGAAAGCTATTAAAATGTCCTGGAAGGTTCTTGTCAGCGCCCCCTACATGCTTCCGGTCATTGACCGCTTCGCCGATTTTTTCGCCGACAACAACATCGAGGTGGTGACGACGGAGGTCAACGAACGGCTGGAGGAGGCGGACCTGCTAAAGCTGGTGGGCGACATAGACGGCGCCATTTGCGGCGACGACCGCTTTACCGAGCGGGTGCTGGACGCGGCGCCCAAGCTCAAGGTCATATCCAAATGGGGCACCGGCATCGATTCCATCGACAAGGAGGCGGCTGAAAAGCGGGGCGTTAAGGTTTGCCGCACCCTTGACGCCTTCACCCATCCGGTGGCCGATAGCGTCATCGGCTATATCCTCGCCTTCGCCCGCCGCCTGCCTTGGATGGACCGCCAGATGAAGCAGGGAATCTGGGACAAGATCCCGGGCCGGGCGTTGAACGAATGCGCACTCGGCGTCATCGGGGTGGGCTGCACCGGCTCGGCGACGCTGCGCCGGGCCAAGGCCTTCGGCATGAAGCTCTACGGCAACGACATCCGGGACATCGATTCCTCCTTCATCGAAGAGGCCGGCGTCGAGATGGTCTCCAAGGACGAGCTGTTTAAGCGCTCCGATTTCGTCAGCATCAACTGCGATCTCAACCCCACCTCCCGTCACCTGATGAGCGCCCCCCAGTTCGAGGCGATGAAGGACACGGCGGTGATGTTGAACTTGGCCCGAGGCCCGATCGTC
>CAJXGZ010000318.1 GCA_913053795.1 uncultured Rhodospirillales bacterium
GCCTCGATCTGATATTGGTGATGTCGGTCAACCCCGGCTTCGGCGGCCAGAGCTTCATCGAGTCCCAAATCGGGAAAATCCGCCGCATCCGCGCCATGATCGGCGACCGCCCCATGGACCTGATGGTCGACGGCGGCGTCAACTCAAAGAACATCAAGACCCTGGCCGGCGCCGGAGCCAACGCCGTGGTCGCCGGCAGCGCCGTCTTCAACGGAGACGACTACCGCGCCACCATCGGCGCCCTGCGCGACGGCTTGAAGTAGGTCAGAGATCAGAGGACAGAGGTCAGAAGACAGAGCCGCCCCTCTTCGTCATTCCCGCTCTTAGTAACCCTCTGGAGCTTTGTCCAGCGATATAAACCGTTTATTGAAATCGCTAGTGGAATCTGACACACCGCCATCATGTGTGTTCTTAAATGATTCATTTATAGACAGGAGGTCAAGCTCATCAGACGCTTGTATTGGTTCGATCCAACCACGCCAACTGCTATGATTGCCCAATGGAGTTCGTTGAGGATGCACAACATCGGTATTGAGAACAACACCATGGGTTTCTCGGAAATACCTAAGGATCTCCGCGTAAATTTCCTCGATGTAATTATTGTCTTTATGCTCGTCTGATCCTAAATCGACTTTACCGCCATGCAGCAATCTATTACGCACACCATTACCGTAACCGAATACTTTCTCGAACAGGTCCGTGTCTTTGAAGATCACCTTCTTTATGTAATCTTTATCGGTCTTCTTCGTCCGACCCTTGGGTTCAACACGTTCTCCAGCCATCGCTTCTAGCGCAGAAAAAAGCATCGTTAAACGCGTGTAGTGCGTAGTGGCGTTTGTAAACTCACATAGATAACGGAAGACATCGCCCTTTTCTTTATACGCCTCCAAAGCCTTTAAAGCCGCGATCTCCGGTTTCAAAAAGCCAAGCGGGGTTACTGATTTCTCTTCCGCATAACGAAAGTATAACTGGCGTAGTTCGTTATCGTTGGTCTTCAACACGAGAAAAGGGTCATGTCCTGCTACGGTGTAGCACTGGCTCACGAATGCGATACGATCAACGACAGAAAAAAGTTCTCTTCGGAACCTTGAGAACGCCTCATTAACGCTTTCGGCCTCGATTTTCTTGATCGCCGACCACGCTCCTCCGCATGTTCCACTGCGCCAATCAATATTCCACGGTTTTAAGGTGAACCCCCTAAACTCAAAAGGGTCATACAGTTCCGCGACCGAAGTAATTCTATGTTCAATGTGATAGCGGTTCATTGATGCCAACTTGAAACCAGGGGATATACTCGTTCTCTGTCTTTATTCTTTGATTAGAGTTGGTTAGCCCCCCTCTACGCTCCCTTAACAATCCTCCGGCAAGTCTCCACGAACCCTGGCGCGGCGGCGGCTAGGTTTTTGGCGGCGTTGATCATGTCTCCGGGGGCGGTGTCGTAATCAGCGGCGCAGCGGATGTCGTAGGCGCGGTTGAAGGTGCGGCCCATGGATTTGTCAATGTCGTCCCTGTCCTTGATTATGCGCCCGAAGGCGCCGATGAGTTTGCCGTGTCTTTTGGGCGTTTCGCCGCCGGTGGCGATTAATGCGGCGCTGGCCGCGTGCAGCATGGCGAAATAGGCCAGATGCACCACCGCTTCGGGGACTTCCCCGGCGTCCAGTTTTCCTAACTTGGCGATCAAGTCATCGGCTTTTTCGAGACGTTGTTCCGCCTCCCCGCTCATACCTCCACGCCGTCCTTGCGGATGGCGCGCATGAGGGCGCTGTCTTCGCTCCAGCGGGCGAGGGGGAAGGCCAGGGGCTGGAGGAAGTCGTCGCTCTCGACGATGAGGTCATAAGCGGCGTCGGCTAAGGCGAAGCGGTCTTGGGTCTTGGGAGGCGGACCGGACAGGAAAACCGCCACGTCCCAGTCGGAGTCCGGCTCGGCGTCGCCTCGCGCCCGCGAGCCGAAAAGCACCACCTTGGCGATCCTGCCCGGTAAGGCTTTCGCCGCGCGGCGCTTGAATTGGGTGAGAATCCTATCCATGACCCCGGCCTTTCCTTATTATATGGGTGTAAGTATAACCTATGCGCGCGCCGCCTCCAACCTCTCCGGCGCCTCTCCGGCATTTCCGAGGGCGCGCAGTATGAATGTGCATAATTTTGTGGAAAAAGCGCTGCCGCCGCTGCTGACGCCTGCGCCCGGCTGTGCCATATTTCCGTTATGCCGCACGCTGATTTCGTTCATCTTCGGGTTCACACCGCTTATTCCCTTTCCGAGGGGGCGATCCGCATAAAGGATTTGGTTGCGCTGTGCCGGGAGGAGGCCATGCCGGCGGTGGCGATGACCGACGCCAACAATCTGTTCGGCGCCTTGGAGTTCTCTCCGGCCTGCGCCGAGGCCGGGGTGCAACCGATCATCGGCTGCCAGTTGAGCGTCGCCCGCGAGGACGGCGGGGGGGCCGGGGCCGACCCGCTGCCGGTTCTTGTAAAAGATGAAGTCGGCTATCATAACCTTTTGAAATTGCTAGGTATTGCCTATCTGGGGTCGGAGGACGCCGCCGATCCCCGGGTGACCTTGGCGGACCTGGAGAGTCACGCCCAAGGCCTCATCGCCTTGACCGGCGGCGCCGCCGGACCTGTGGGGCGCCTTCTGGCCGATGGCCAGGACGAGGCGGCGGAGGCGCTGCTTGACGATATCGGCAAGGAAACCGTTGATTTTCGGCCCAACTACGATGAATCGTTTAGCGAGCCCACCGTCCTTCCCGCCGGTTATCCCAATCTTCTGGTCAACGGCGCCGGCGGCA
>CAJXGZ010000319.1 GCA_913053795.1 uncultured Rhodospirillales bacterium
ACTGCTGGTTTCCGACCGGCAGTTTCTCTCCATCTGCACCCGGGCCATCGAAGACATGGCAATGTCGCCGCCGTTGATCGTCGCCGATCAGTTCACGGACGGCGGCGGCGAAGGCCTCGGCGTCATTGACCGGAACCAGAAGGCCCGTTTCGCCCTCGCAAACCACGTCGGGAACGCCCCCGGAGCGCCCGGCGACCACCGGCAACCCCGCCGCCTGGGCTTCCAGGAAGGCCATGCCGTAGGCCTCGTTGACGGCGGGCCACACGTAGAGATCGCAGGCCGCGAAAATGGCGGCCAGATCGTCGGCTTCCATTTCGCCGAACCAGCACACCCGGTCTCCAACGGGGGCCAGGGCCGCCGCCACGTCATCGCTGGCCTTTCCGTAACCGCACACCAGCAAGCGCCAGGGACGGTCCGCCAGTTTGGCCAGCGCCGCGCCGAGAATCCGGTACGAGGCCAGCTTGTCTCCGGGGCGCATCATGGCCACGCACAACAGCCAGGGAACGTCTTCCTCAAGGCCAAGGCGCGAGGACAACCGCTTGCGCCGCGCCGCCCCTTCCCGGGCGCTGGCGGCGAAACGCGAGACCTCAATGAAAGGGGTGAGGGGAACCAGCCGTTCCGGATCGCCGATAAGGGGGAGCACGCATTCCAGGTCGTTGGAGTTGGGACAGAACACCAGGTCGGCCAAGGCGATGGCCCGCGCCGCCGCATCGAACCCTTCCGCCCAGGGGCCGTTTTCCTGCTTCGGGGCGTAGGACGCCTCGGCGGCCACGTAAGGGATGTCAAACGCCCGCGAAACAGCCGGCCCCAGCCAGTCCGGGGCCTTGTGATAAAGATGGTAGGTGAACCAGGCTTGGGGGCGTTTTTCAGGAGGGCGCCTTTGGTACCTTCTTATCAGGCGCTCCGCCATGCGTCCGCCAAGAGTGCGCAGCTTGCGTTGGCGAAGGTTGTCGCCGCCGCCGTCATAACTGCGCAGCCTTGAGGCCTGCTCGACCTCGTGTCCCGCCATTTCGAGAGCCCGGATCAACAGCCGCGCCATGCGGCGGTCTCCCGACGGCGCCGGGTGATCGGCTGGCTTCAACGGCGCATAGAAGGCTATTCGCATGACGTTACGCTTTCCCAAGCCCGAACTTGGCGGCCAATTGATCGATGCCGCCTTCGAAGGAGAATTCCTTATGCACTCTCTTCAATCCGGCGGCGCCCAGGCGGGCGCGAAGGGCTGAGCCGGTGATCAAACGCTTGAGAGCCGATGTTAGAGCAACCACGTCGCCGGGCGGCGCCAGCAGGCCGGTTTCACCATTCAAAATCAACTCCGAGGCGCCGCCGGCGTGGGTGGACAAGCAGGGAAGGCCCTGGCTCTGCGCCTCCATCAGCACGTTGGGCAAACCGTCCCGGTCGCCGTCGGCGGCGACGCGGCAGGTGAGAGCGAACAGGTCGGCGGCGCGGTATTGCTCCAGCACTTGCTCTTGCTGGGACGCCCCCATCCAAACGATGCGCTCGCCGATTCCCAATTTTCGCGCTTGCCTTATAAGTGCGGGAAGTTCCGGCCCGCCGCCAATATGGGTGAGGCGCCAATGAAGCCCCGGGGGCAGCCCGGCGAGAGCTTCCAGCAAGTCCGGATAGCCTTTTTTCTCCACCGCGCGGCCCACCGACAGGATCGCCGCCGGATTGTCCGGATCGCTTCCGTCCCGCGCCGGACGCGGTTTTTGGGGCGGTGGAAAGCGGGAGAAATCGAGGCCGTGATACACCAACTCCACGCGCGCCGGTTGAGGCGCCAAGGAGGCCAAGTGCTCGACGTTGGCCCGCGTGCATGTCACCAGCCAACGGCAATCTTCGAGCTTTTCGCGCTTCTCCCAAACCGGGGAGGTCCAAATGTCCTTGGCGTGGGCGGAACAGCTCCACGGAAGCCCCAGGATCATAGCGGCGTAGCGGGCCACCGAGGCCGGCGTGTGCAAAAAATGGGCGTGAATCCAACCCGCCTCGGCGGGCAGTTCATGGGCCAGCGCCAACGCTTGGCCGAAACGGCGTATGCGGTTGGGCGTGGGATCGCGAATCAAATCCTTTAACCATGTCTTTCGCGCCAGTCGATAACCGGGACGCCGCCGCGCCGCGCGCCAAGCCCTTATTACCCGCAACGGCTCCCGGTGGAGATATTCGGGCAGGTAATTCGGCTGGGCGGCGATTTCGCGGTGGCTGGGGTGGAGGGCCGGATCGGTGGGATGGCGCAGAGAGAACAGCCGCACGTCCAGGCCGCGCCGCTCCAACTCTAAGATCTCCTGGGCGATGAAGGTCTCGCTGAGACGGGGATACCCCTTGAGCACAAACGCGACGGCGCCGAACACTAGGACTTGACCACGGTTAGCCGGGGCTGGCCTTGCTTGGGCTTGCTGAGCCAGACGTCCACCACCGAGTTGATCGCCGATAGGCCGTCAAGAAGTCCCGGAATATGAATCTCGGAGGGTTTGCGCTGGCAAGGCAGTTGGCGGAGCGCCGCCGCCATGGTCTTTGGGCTCCGTTGGCCCTCGGAGGAAAGCATGCGCGCCAATCCCAACTCCTGAGCCCGTGACGCGCGGATATATTGTTCCAGGCGGGGCTTGGTGCGCGGAACGATGACGCTGGGTTTGTCGAAGGAAAGAATTTCGCAAAAAACGTTGTACCCGCCCATGGCGACGATTCCCTCGGCGCCTGAGATCAGGTCCTCGACGTTGGCGTCGAAGGTAATGGCCGCCACCTTGTCCAACCGGCTAACGCGCTCCATGAACTCCGCCTGAACGGTGGTGCGC
>CAJXGZ010000320.1 GCA_913053795.1 uncultured Rhodospirillales bacterium
CCGGGTTGAAAGGCGTTGGCCCGCGAGCCGATGGCCATGATCCCCGCCGGAGTCTTGACGCCGGGGCGCAAGCGGGCCACCGCAGCCGAACGAATCAAGCCGCTATGAGCGGGAAAAATTGTTTCACCGCCATCCATATCCGGCAGCATGGCGACATCACGCCCGTTTTCAAGGAAATAATCCACGGTCCTTTCCGGCGCGCGGCCCACATAGGGCGAATCGGTGAGGGGGACGTTGTTCTCCAACGGCTCGAAGGCAATGGAAACGGCGTCCACATCCAGCAGCAACGGGAGGTCGTTGTTGAGCACGTCGATAAAATGTTCAAAGTCATAGGCCGCCATCAGCGCCAGGGCGGCGGCGTGGGTGCGGGTCTGGTTGGACATGTTGGCGCGGCTGGTCTCGATGAGGTCCTGGGCGCATTCGCGCAAGTTGCCGATCTCGCCGCGCAGACGGTTGAGCATGGCCTGCTGCATGTCGACAACGCAATCGCCGCTGTCGCCCCAGCGGCCCGGGGCCGCCAACACCCCGATCACATCGGAGCGGGTAAGAAAATCAGGATTGCGGCTCAGATAAGCGGCCACCTGCTCGGACGTCAATTCGCCCGGCGCGGCGGAAAAATCCCGCGCGGAAGCGTCAATATTTTCCCCAGTCATGTTTTGCCCACCCTTAATCAGTCATGACGATTCGATAAACCTAATTCGCCAAATGCAAAGGAATGGTTAAAATACCAGCCATGACCCACACCCCCCCCAGGCCTCACACGCTCAGCGTCCTCGCGCCCTTGCCCCTCAGCGGCGCCTACGATTACCTGGTCCCGGACGGCCCAGGCGGCATAACGCTCAAGGCCGGAGATTTCGTCACCATCCCCTTGGGCAAGCGCGAAATTTCGGGCGTCGTCTGGGGGCCTGGAAAGGGCGGCGTCGAGGCCGGGAAATTAAAACCGGTCACCGCCCCCCTTGACGCCCCTCCCCTGTCCGGCGAGTCCATGCGCTTTGTCGAATGGGTCGCCGCCTACACCCTGCATCCCCTGGGCGCCGTGCTCAAGATGGTGATGAGTTGTCCCGACGCCCTTATGCCGCCAAAGCCCATCGCCGCCTACGCTTTGAACCCTCAACCTCCGGACATACGCATCACCGAAGCGCGCCGCCGGGTGCTGGAGGTTCTGGCGGAGGGACCGGCGCGGCCGGCGGCGGAGCTGGCCCGGGCGGCGGCGGTGGGAACCTCCGTGGTCAAGGGACTGGCCGAGGCCGGGGTCCTGATTTCAGTGAACTTGGAGCCGCCTTCCCCGCCCGCCCCCGATCCGGCGCTTGCCGGGCCGGAGCTGTCGCCGGCGCAAGCGGCGGCGGCGGCGGACCTCAAGGGCAAGGCCAAGACGGGCGGCTTTTCCGTCACCCTTCTTGACGGGGTGCCCGGCGCCGGCAAGACCGAGGTCTATTTCGAGGCGGTGGCCAAGACCCTGGAGAAAGGCCGCCAAGCGCTGGTGCTACTGCCCGAGATCGCCCTCTCCGCCCAATGGCTGACCCGATTCGCCGCGCGCTTCGGGGCCGAACCGGCGCTCTGGCATTCAGATTTGACCCCGGCCAATCGGCGCAAGACCTGGCGCAGGGTGGCCGAGGGCCGGGCCAAGGTGGTGGTGGGCGCCCGCTCGGCCCTGTTCCTTCCCTTTCCCGGCCTCGGGCTGGTGGTGGTGGATGAGGAGCATGACGCCTCCTACAAGCAGGAGGACGGAGTCATCTACAATGCGCGGGACATGGCGGTGGTGCGCGCCCGTATCGGCCAAATCCCCATCGTCCTGGCCTCGGCGACGCCGTCCCTGGAGACCGTGGTCAACGCCGATGGCGGACGCTACCAAATCCTGCACCTGCCGGACCGCCACGGCGGCGCCGTCATGCCTCGGGTGCGGGCCATCGACATGCGCGCCCAAGAACTTCAAACGGGCCAATGGCTGTCAGGCGAATTGCGCGCCGAGATGGCGCAAACCTTTCAAGAGGGCGGACAGGTCATGCTGTTCCTCAACCGGCGGGGCTACGCGCCGCTTACACTCTGCCGGACCTGCGGCCACCGCATGCAATGCCCCAATTGCGCCGCCTGGCTGGTCGAGCACCGGCGCGCGCGGCGCCTGCAATGCCATCACTGCGGCTACGGATTGCGCCCGCCCAAACAGTGCCCGTCGTGCGAGGCCGAGGACAGTTTCGCCGCTTGCGGACCCGGCGTCGAACGGCTGGCCGAGGAAGCGGCGGAAGCCTTCCCCGGAGCCCGTACGGTGATCGCCTCCAGCGACGCCATTCAGGGACCGGCGGCGGCGGCGGCGCTGGTTGAAAAAATAGAAAATCACGAGGTTGATCTGGTGATCGGCACCCAGATCATCGCCAAGGGATATCACTTTCCCCTGCTCACCCTTGTCGGCGTCATTGACGCCGACTTAGGGCTGGCCGGAGGCGATCTCAGGGCGGCTGAAAAGACCTACCAGCTTCTCTATCAAGTGGCGGGGCGGGCCGGGCGGGCCGAGCGTCCGGGGCAAGTGTTGCTTCAGACCTTCATGCCCGAACACCCGGTGATGAAGGCCCTGGTCTCGGGCGAGAGAAAGCGGTTCCTGAAGGCGGAGTCCGCCATGCGCGAACAAGCCCGCATGCCCCCTTTCGGACGGCTGGCGGCGCTGATCGTCTCCGGCCCCGACGAGCGCGCCGTCGAGGCTGCCCCAGTTGACGCCGATGCGCACCGGCTTGTCGTGTTCGAGGGCGGTTTCGATCATCGAGCTGAACTGGCGG
>CAJXGZ010000321.1 GCA_913053795.1 uncultured Rhodospirillales bacterium
CGCCCTCGGATGCGGACAATGCAGAACTAGACGTCGAGGATACTTACGCCGACTTCGTGCGCGGGCACTTCTTCGAACTCTCGGAAACGGAACGTCTGCGCGGCGCTGCCACAGAAAGTCACCACAACGGCTTTGCCTGGGGTGGTGACGGGGATCTGTATTTCGAGGACGATAAGGACGAGATCGAAACCTTCTCGTACGAGTACGAAACGATTTTCCTCGGAGACAACGATGGCGATAGCTCTCTGCTTTTCCCAGTTCGGCTCGACGTCATCGCCACCACCTCCTGGATAACGAAATCTCTTGCCCCGAATGCACCGCTGACGATGGGTTACGTCGAGCCGGTACTCCGCGAAGCCAAGGTCGAGATGGTCGCGGTGGATTACGTCTTGGTGAACGACGTCATGACCGCGAAGGGCGCAAAGACCGACTATGGCCGCGACGGTGGAATTCTTGCTGGCACGTTGTCGCGTCTCACGCGTGGCTCGACGGCGGAGAGCGCGCCCACTGACGGGCGCACCGTCGCTCGATACCTGACGTCAGCCCCGAAAAAAACGCCTGCCACGGCAAGGCCCTGATCGAGTTGGAGAGCATACGAGAATGACCCAATACACCTTCCTTCCCAACTTGAGAACAGGCATTTCCGCACGCGCCACAGCACCGTCAACGGGCGCCCAGCGTCGGCGGATCAGTCTCAAGGTCAAGGCGCTCGCCAACGGTAGTGACCAAGGCAAGACCCCCATCACCAAAACCTTCGACATCGCGGGCGCGGGAGATATTATCGCCCTTACCTCCTCTATGATCGCCCGGGTCGAACCCTCGGCGGGGTCGAAAGGCGTGGAGCCAAACTATTTTCCCTATATCGAATTCGTCGATTCAGATTTTCCCTGGCGCTACAGCCTGGATACCAGCGCCGGACCCAAGATCGCCCCATGGCTCAGCTTAATCGCCTTGAAGAGTGACGAATACCGCGCCTTCAACGCCGGCAACGCCCCTTTGCCGTCGATTGAGGTTTTTTCCGCCTATCAAAGCCTACCCGACCTCGGCCAATCGTGGGCGACGGCGCATGTTCAGGTGGTCGATATCGATGAGGCCGCGGGGCGCTCTTTGCGAACGATCCTCGCCGATGAGCCCGCCGCGCAAAGCGCGCGCCTGATCTGCCCACGCAAGCTTGAGGAAAACACCGCCTATAGCCTGTTCCTCGTGCCCACCTTCGAGGCCGGTCGCCAAGCCGCTCTCGGCGTTGGCCCCCATGAAGGCACCTGGAACGACCCGGCATGGCGCGCCGGAGCGGACGAAGCCGTCACCCTGCCCATCTATAAGCAATGGCGGTTCAAGACCAGCGCCCTAGAGGATTTCGAATCTCTTGTCCGCCGCCTCAACCCCCTCGACCCCGACGACGGCGAAGGGATTAGCGGCACCCGGACAATCTTCTCGGGCCGCCCGGGTTATTACAGCGGATATGAGCAGTTCAACGAAACCTTCGAAGCCGAAGGGGCGCTGCAACCCATCGGTTTCAGTCGTGACGAGGCCGTTATCCAGGAAACGGAACTGACCCCGAAACTGACGGACACCCTGAACGTGGTCTTGGATAATAAAGTGGAGGCGGCCATAGACGGACCGGACGCACCAGACCCCATCCTCGGCCTGCCGGTCTACGGTCACCGCTTCGCAGGAACAAAGAAGATCGGCTCTCACATCCGCACCCGACGTTGGGTCCAGGAAATCAATCTCGACCTGCGTTATCGTCTCGCTGCGGGGAGCGGTGCGCGGATCGTCAAGAACAACCAGGAAACCTTTATGCGCCAATGTTGGGAACAGGTTGGCGAAATCGCCAAGGCCAACGCCCTGCGCGCTCGTCTCGGTGTGGCAGAAGGGATAGCCGGGAAACTGGTCAGCAAGCATATCGAGCCCTTAGCGACCATGACCGTGCTTTTGCTTGCTGGCTCCTTGCTTGACTTGCTGCCTCACAGCACCAAAAAAAAGATGTCTATCCGCGCGGGCCTGAACCGCTCCGGCGTACCATTGGGTTTGGTATCACGTTCTGCGCGCCGCCTCGCCGCCAAACGCGTCACTCGGTCGAAAAAAACGATGCGTATCCCGATACCTCCCCTGCCCGGCGATAGCGGCGCTCCGAGAAGGCGTGCGCGAAAGGGCATTAAGCCCGCGGCATATAGACGGCTCTTGAAAAAAGGTGCTCAAACGGCGGCAAACGGCTTTAGCGTTCTTTTTAGCACCAGCACAGCCCAGGCTTACAGCCCGCTACAACTCGACTTGGATGTGCAAAGCGTCAACGGTGCGGCGCTGGCGCAAACCGTACGCCAGGCTTTGATCAAGTTGCCTACCCTCAAAGGGCAATACACTATCTCGGGTCTTAGCCCAGCGGAAAATTCGTCCCTCGATCCGATCATACGCGGCCCCCGAATTCCAACGCCGGTCTCGAGTTTCCTAAGGGGCGCTGCGAGCCGGACCCTCATCCCCAACGCCGCTAACTTGCCCTATGACAGTGTCAGCCTGATGGAGGAAAACCGGGGCTTGATCGAGGCTCTGATGGTCGGCGTCAACCACGAAATGAACCAAGAACTGCGCTGGCGGGAATACCCCAGCGATCTCCGGGCGACTATATTCTCACGCTTTTGGGACAAGGGCGCGCCGCCCGACAGCGAGGACGACGACGACATCAAGCCGATCAACCGGTGGCGCTCATCAACCGGCGGGCATTTTCGCGATGGTGGTGCGGGCAACCTTGTCGTTGTGATTCGAGGA
>CAJXGZ010000322.1 GCA_913053795.1 uncultured Rhodospirillales bacterium
TTTGCTGCCCATCGAATATGAACTTCCCGTGCCCTCCGCCCAGGTGAAGTCCGCCATACTGCTGGCCGGGCTTCATGCGCCGGGCGAAACCACCGTCTACGAGCGCGAAGCGACGCGCGACCATACCGAGCGGATGCTGCGCCATTTCGGCGCCCAGGTGACGGCCGAAGACCGCCCGGGCGGGGCGCGCGCCGTCACGGTGACGGGCGAACCGGAGCTTGTAGGGCGCCAGGTGACCGTGCCCGGAGACATCTCGTCGGCGGCCTTTCCCTTGACGGCGGCCCTTTTGGTCGAAGGATCGCATGTGGTCATTGAAAACGTCGGCTTCAACCCTTTGCGCAATGCGCTGGTCGACACCCTGTTGGAAATGGGCGCGAGGATCGCGGTGAAGAATGTTCGCGATCAGGCGGGCGAACCCGTGGCGGACCTGGAAGTCAAACACAGCCCGCTCAAGGGAGTAGAGGTTCCGGCCCACCGCGCGCCTTGGATGATCGACGAGTATCCGGTCCTGGCGGCGGCGGCGGCCTTCGCCGAGGGCGAGACGCGCATGCTCGGCGTTGCCGAGCTTCGGGTGAAGGAGAGCGACAGGATTGAGGCCATGGCGCACGGTCTTGGCGCTTGCGGCGTAAAGGTTGACGCCGGCGAGGATTGGATGGCGGTTCACGGTTTAGGGAAAGGTCCGCCCGGGGGCCGCGGGGGCGCCCCCCGCATTGATAATAGGGGGGGCGCCCCCCTGCGTCCCCCCGGGGGCGCTAATGTGGCGGCGAACCTGGATCACCGCATCGCCATGGCTTTCCTGACCCTGGGAATGGCGGCGGAGGCCCCCGTCTCCATCGACGACGCCGCGTCAATAGAAACCAGCTTCCCGGGCTTCAGGAAACTCATGAACGGCCTCGGCGCGGATATTAGAAAAGAGGGAGAAACATGATCATCGCCATCGACGGGCCGGCGGCGGCCGGCAAGGGAACGTTGGCCAGGCGCCTGGCCCGGCATTTCAACCTCGCCCAGCTTGAGACCGGGCTGTTGTACCGCGCCTGCGGCCTCAAGGTGACGCGTTCGGGCGGCGATCCCCGGGACGTGGAGGCGGCGGAAAAGGCGGCGAAAGACTTAGACCCCGGGGACCTGGACAGCCCTGATTTGCGCAGCGACGAGGCGGCCATCGCCGCCTCCGCCGTGGCCACCATCCCCGAGGTTAGGAACGCCCTGTTGGACTTCCAGCGGGCCTTCGCCGAGCGCCCTCCCGGCGGCGCAAAGGGGGCCGTTCTCGACGGCCGAGACATCGGCGCCACCGTCTGTCCCGGCGCCGACGTCAAGCTGTTCGTCACCGCTTCCGTCGAGGTCCGCGCCGAGCGGCGTCTTAAAGAGTTGCTAGAACGCGGTCTCGAAGCTATATATTCCCGCGTTCTGCATGATATGAAGAAGCGCGACGCCCAGGACACGGAGCGCGCGGTTTCTCCGCTGGAGCCGGTCAAGGACGCTTTCGTACTCGACACCAGCGATCTCGACGCCGGCGCGGCGTTCGCGGCGGCGCTTGAATATATCGAACAGCAGAGCCTCTCCGGCTAAGGGTTCGCCGCCGCCGAGGGATGAAAAAATTAGACGCAAAGACCGCCGGAGCCAACCGGCTGGCCAGTAAATTATTTTTGGAAACAAGGAAATCAAATTGATGACTCCTGCAAACACGACACCCGCCGCTGAGCCTGCTTCTGGGCCTGCGCCTGAGAAAGACGGCCCTCCCAGCGGCGAGAATTTTGCTGAACTTCTTGAAGAATCACTGGGCGAGGACGGCGCCTTCGAGGGCCGCGTCGTCACCGGTTCTGTGATCAAGGTCGATGGCGACGCGGTGCTGATCGACGTCGGCCTGAAATCGGAAGGCCGTATCCCCTTAAAGGAATTCGCCACCCCCGGACAAGAGACCGTCATTAATCCCGGCGACACCATCGACGTTTTCGTCGAGCGCTACGAGGACAGGGACGGCATGGTCCGCCTGAGCCGCGAGAAGGCGCGCCGCGAGGAGGCTTGGAAGGATTTGGAAAAAGCCTTCAAGGACGCGGTGCGCGTCAACGGCGTTATTTTCGGGCGCGTCAAGGGCGGCTTCATCGTCGACCTCGCCGGCGCCGTCGCCTTCCTGCCCGGCTCTCAAGTGGACATCCGCCCGGTGCGCGATATCGGGCCGCTGATGGGAGCGCCCCAACCTTTTCAAATCCTCAAGATGGACCGCGCCCGCAACAACATCGTGGTTTCCCGGCGCGCCGTGCTTGAGGAAACCCGCGCCGAGGAGCGCTCGGAACTGATCGCCAATCTCAAGGAAGGACAGGTTCTGGAGGGCATGGTCAAGAACATTACAGATTACGGCGCTTTCGTCGACCTCGGCGGCATCGACGGTTTGCTGCACGTCACCGACATGGCTTGGCGGCGCATCAACCATCCGTCCGAAGCCTTGCAAATCGGCGAAACCGTCAAGGTGCAGGTCATCCGCTTCAACGCCGAAACCCAACGCATCTCCCTTGGCATGAAGCAGCTTGAGACCGACCCCTGGGAGGGCGTCGCGGCCAAGTACCCGGTGGACGCCAAATTCACCGGCCGGGTCACCAATATCACCGATTACGGCGCCTTCGTGGAACTGGAGCCCGGCGTCGAGGGCTTGGTCCATGTCTCCGAGATGAGCTGGACCAAGAAGAACATCCATCCCGGCAAGATCGTTTCCACCAGCCAGGAAGTGGAAGTCATGGTGCTCGACACCG
>CAJXGZ010000323.1 GCA_913053795.1 uncultured Rhodospirillales bacterium
CTGGAAAACACCTCGCCCTTGCTGGAATCGCGCCGCGAGGCGGGGTTCGTGCGCCGCTGTCATGGCGACCTTCACCTGCGTAATATCTGTATGTTCGAGGGCCGTCCGACCCTGTTCGACGCCATCGAGTTCAACGACGCCTTCTCCAACATCGATGTCCTTTACGATTTCTCTTTCCTTCTGATGGACCTGGACCACCGCGGCATGAAGCGGTTCGCCAACATCGCCTTGAACCGTTATCTGGACGCCACCGGCGACGGCGAGGGGCTGGCGGCGGCGCCCCTTTTCCTGTCCCTGCGCGCCGCCATACGCGCTCACGTCAGCGCCGCCGCCGCCGGCCATTCCGGCGCCGCCGAAGCAGAGCGCCTCGGCGAGGAAGCCCGGGCTTACCTGGATCAGGCGCAAGCCTACCTTGAAACTTCGCCGCCGCGCCTGATCGCCGTCGGCGGCCTGTCGGGAAGCGGCAAATCCCGCTTGGGGCGCGAGATGGCGCCCTTTATGGGATCGGGACTTGGCGCCAGGGTTGTGAGAACCGATTCCGTGCGCAAACGCTTGGCCGGCGCCCAATTGACGCGCCGCTTAGGATCCCAAGGCTACACCCCGGAAATGTCGGAGCGCACCTACCGGGAATTTTATGAAGAAGCCGCCAAAGCTCTGGAAAGCGGCTGCGTCGTCATCGCCGACGCCGTGTTCGCCGACCCCGAACAGCGAAAAGCCATCGCCAACGCAGCCGCCCAAGCCCGCGTTCCTTTTCACGGCCTGTGGCTTGAGGCCCGCCCGGAAGTGCGGGAGGCGCGCGTCACATCGCGCAAGAGAAATGTCTCGGACGCCACCGCCGAGGTGGTGCGCAAGCAAAGCGATTACGATACGGGGGATATTGAATGGGACAGAATCGACAGTTCCGGCCCCAGAAAAAAAACCCTCAAACGGGGACTGGCGGCCTGTATCGGCTAAATTGCGCCTTTCCGTCACCCTTCCGTCATCCTCGGATTGCCCGCGGGGCAAGTCCGGGGATCCAGTGGTTAATTGCATAATGCTGGATTCCCGCCTTCGCGGGAATGACGAAGAGGGGGGCGGGAATAACTAGGGTCCAGACTCATTCAAATGATGCCCTTTGGTTTGGAAAGAATAGCGCAGGACAAGGAGAGAGCTTGAAATAAATGCATATCATTATTGAAAGTTCTCGACGCCGACCTGCGCTATTATCTCCAAATCCCTTCGGCCTGCGCCTGCGGCAAGATTGGGGGACGGCCCCCTATTCTCCTCTCACGTCGTTGCGAAATCCTTGTGATGCGCCAGCATCACTGCGGCTTCCGCGCCTAGTGAGAGGAAAATAGGGGGCCGCCAAAGGGTATCATTTGAATGAGTTTGGACCCTAGAGAGGAGCGGCCTGTATCAGCTAAATTAAAGACTCAGCTCTGATAGGGTGAGTCGCCAAGGATCTTGATGAAGTTGTCGCGCCATGTATTCAGGGTGTTGGCCCTCAGCTTTTCCATCATGGCGGCCCACCGTTCGCGCCGCTCCTCCTTGGGCATTTCAATTCCCTTGGCCAGGGCGTCGGCCACTTGGTCGAAATCGAAGGGATTGACCGTCAGCGCCGCGTCAAGCTCCCGCGCCGCGCCGGCGAAGCGCGACAGAATCAGGACGCCGGGATCCTCGGGATTCTGCGCCGCCACGTACTCCTTGGCCACAAGGTTCATGCCGTCGCGCAAGGGCGTCACAAGACCGATGCGGCTGGCCTGGTAAAAACCGACCAATTCCTTGCGGTTATAGCTTTTGTTCAGGTAATTGATGGGCACCCAGTTGTAATCGGCGAAGCGTCCATTGATGTGCCCGGCCTCGGTTTCCAAGGCGCGCCGAATTTCTTTGTATTCGGGGACCTCCGAGCGTGTGGGCGGCGCAATCTGCATCAGCGTCACGTGGCCCCGGTATTTGGAATAATTCTCCAAGAATGTCTCAAAAGCGCGGAAACGCTCCACCAACCCCTTGGAGTAGTCCAGCCGGTCAACGCCGATAATCCAGACCCTGTCGCCATGACGTTTGCGAAAGGCGCTCACCTTGTCCTTGCGGGCGACCTCCTGGCCGATTCCAACAAAATTCGAGGTGTCGATGCCGATAGGGAAAACTTCCGCCCTCAAGGTGCGGCCGAAGGCGTTAATCAAGCGGTTTCCCATGATTTTTCCGCCGGCTTCGTGAACGATGTAGTCGAGAAAAGCGCGAAGGTCGTTCTCGGTCTGAAAGCCAATCACGTCATAAGCGCACAGTGATTTGACAAGGTCCCGGTGCGCCGGCAGGGCGGTGAGAATCTCCATGGCCGGGAAGGGCGTATGCAGGAAAAACCCCATCGGCTGAGAGGCCCCTTCGCGCCGTAATTCCTCGCCAAGCGGGATAAGGTGGTAGTCATGAACCCAAATCAGGTCATCGGACTTTAAAAGCGGCAATAGTTTCTCGGCGAACATGGTGTTCACCTGAAGATAGCCCGAATAATTCCGCTTGCTGAACGCCGACAGATCGAGGCGATAGTGGAACAGAGGCCAAAGGGTGCGATTGGCGAACCCGTTGTAATATTCGGCGTGGTTGCGGCGCGACAAATCGACGGTGGCGTAAGTGATGGGTCCCGCCTCGGTAATCTTGGGACCGGCCTTGGCGTGGGACGTCACCTTGCCGCTCCAGCCGAACCAGACGCCGCCGTGTTCCTGAAGGGCGTCTTGAAGC
>CAJXGZ010000324.1 GCA_913053795.1 uncultured Rhodospirillales bacterium
GGGATGCTTTATTCCCTGCCGTCGCGCGAGATCATCGCCGACTCGGTTGAATACATGCTCAACGCCCACTGCGTCGATGGGCTGGTCTGCATCACCAATTGCGACAAGATCATCCCCGGCATGCTGATGGCCGCCATGCGCCTCAACATCCCCACCGTAATGGTGTCCGGCGGCCCCATGGAAGCCGGCAAGGTGACGGTGGACGGCAAGGAAATCGCGGTCGACCTGATCGACGCCATGATCCAGGGCGCCAACCCGGACGTCTCCGACCAATTGGCCGAAGAGTACGAGCGCAACGCCTGCCCCACCTGCGGCTCGTGCTCGGGCATGTTCACCGCCAACTCCATGAACTGCCTGGCCGAGGCCATCGGCTTGGCGCTGCCCGGCAACGGCACCCTGCTCGCCACCCACGCTGACCGGCGCGAACTGTTCGTCAAGGCCGGGCATACCATTGTCGACATCACCCGGCGCTACTATGACGGCGGCGATAAGTCGGTGCTGCCGCGCGCCATCGCCTCCTTCAAGGCTTTCGAGAACGCCATGAGCGTGGACCTCGCCATGGGCGGCTCCACCAACACCGTGCTGCACCTGCTGGCCATCGCCAACGAGGGCGACGTCGACTTCACCATGGCCGACATCGACCGCCTGTCCAAGAAAGTCCCCAACCTGTGCAAGGTGGCGCCCAGCTCCAGCCATCACCTGGAGGACGTGCACCGGGCCGGCGGCATCATGGCGATCATGGGCGAGTTGGACCGGGCGGGCCTGATCCACGGCGACTGCGGCGCCGTTTACGCCCCCTCCATTTCCGCGGCTTTGAAAGCCTGGGACGTGGGCCAATGCGAAGAAGAAAGCGTGCGCAAGTTCTATTGCGCCGCCCCCGGCGGCGTACCGACGCAGCAAGCCTTCAGCCAGGATAAGCGCTATCCGGACCTTGACCTCGACCGCGAGGCGGGGTGCGTGCGCGGCGTCAAGCACGCCTACAGCGCCGACGGCGGGCTGGCCGCGCTCTACGGCAATATCGCCGAGGACGGCTGCATCGTGAAATCCGCCGGCGTCGATGAAGGCAGCCTCAAGTTCTCCGGCCCCGCCGTCATCTGCGAAAGCCAGGAAGAGGCGGTGGCGATGATCCTCGGCGGCGGCGTCAAGGAAGGCGACGTGGTGGTGGTCCGCTACGAAGGCCCCAAGGGCGGCCCCGGCATGCAGGAAATGCTCTATCCCACCAGCTATTTGAAGTCCTTAGGCCTCGGCAAGGCCTGCGCCCTGATCACCGACGGGCGGTTCTCGGGCGGCACCTCAGGGCTCGCCATCGGGCATGTCTCGCCGGAAGCGGCGGCCGGCGGCGCCATCGGGCTCATCGAAAACGGCGACCAGATCGACATCGACATTCCGGGCCGCGCCATCAATGTCGTCCTCGAAGGCGGCGAGCTGGAGGCGCGGCGCCGCGAGATGGAAAACAAGGGCGCAAAAGCCTGGAAGGCGCGGGACCGCGAACGCAAGGTCTCGCAGGCCTTGCGCGCCTACGCCGCCATGACCACCAGCGCCGACAAGGGCGCCGTCAGGGACGTAACCCTGGTGGAGAAATAATATGCCCGCCATCGACTGGACCAGCGACTTGGAAATCGGCATCTCCTGCGTCGACGGCGATCACAAGGTGCTTGTCGACCTGATCAATCAGGTCCACGACTGCTCCGATCAGCACGAAGAGTCCATGATTCTCGGCAGCGCGCTCTCCGCCCTAATGGAGTACACGATCTATCACTTCGCCCGCGAGGAGAGGCTTCTAGAGCTTTGCGGCTACGCCCACCTGGAGGCCCACAAGAGGGCTCACGCCGATTTGGCCGAGAAAGCGCAAGCCTTCCATCAACGCTACAAGGACAGTGACGACGGCGAGGTGGCCGACGAGGTCAAGGACTTCCTGCGCCACTGGCTGGTCAAGCACATCATGGTGCAGGACTTCGCCTTCAAGGAAACGTGTTCGGGAAACCAGACGGCGATTGACGAGGCCGCCGCCATGCCCTTCATGAATGGAATGTCGGTGGCGCAAAAGCCCATCGACTGGAGCCGCCTCAGCGTCCTTCTGATCGACGACAATCCCAACTTCCGGCTGCTGGTGAAGACCATTCTCAAGGCGCTGGGGGTGCGCAACTTCAAGCAGGCGCCAAACGGCGAAAAGGGGCTGGCCATGCTGGCGAAGAAGCCCGTTGACGTGGTGATGTGCGACTGGGTGATGGACGGCATGAACGGCGCCGAATTCGCGCGCAAGCTCCGCCAGTTCGACGATACGTCGCCCATCGTCCTGGTGACCGGGCATTTGGTGGAGATGTACCATGACCAAGGCGCGGCGGCGGGAGTCGGCGGCTATCTGCAAAAGCCCATAACCGTCCGCACCTTGCTGGAAGCCATTATTCAGACTCTTAATCGGCACCACACCGGCGTGTGATCGGACGGCCTTTCCCAGCCTCTGGGCTCGCGGTCTATGGCGCATGTCTCGAGAAGATCGGCGGCCTCGGGCGACAGCAGCAGAAAGTCGATGCGCACCCCGTTGTCGTTTCGCCAGGCGCCGCTGCGGTAGCTCCACCATGTGTAACGCCCCCCCTCGGAGGTGACGGCGCGAAAGGCGTCGGTGAGGCCTAAGTGCATGATCTTGCGCAAGGCGGCGCGGGATTGAGGCTGGAACAGGGCGTCGCCGGCGAAGGATTTGGGGTTGTAGACGTC
>CAJXGZ010000325.1 GCA_913053795.1 uncultured Rhodospirillales bacterium
GCACATGTATTCGATGGAATCCTGATCGCCCAGCCAATCGGACCCCTTGACCGTGTCGTACATGTGCCACTGCCATTTGTCTTCGGCCATGTTGCCCAGCGACGCGCAGACCCCGCCCTGGGCGGCGACGGTATGACTGCGCGTTGGGAAGACCTTGGTCAGGCAGGCCGTCTTCAAACCCTTGGACGTCATGCCGAGCGCGGCGCGCAGCCCGGCCCCTCCGGCGCCGATGATGACGACGTCATAGGTATGGTCGTGAATCTTATAGGCTTCGGGCATTTATCAGCTCCCTAAAGACAGCTTGAGAACGGAAAGCACACTGCCAACGCCGCAGAACAGGTAGGCCAGCTTAAGGACAATCAAGCTGGACGTTTTCGCCGCTTCGCCGTGAACGTAATCCTCGATGATGACCTGCAAACCCAGTTGGGCGTGGTGATAGAGGACGACGATCAACAAGATCAGTAAAAGGGAATTTCCGAACTCTCCGATCCAGGCCCGCCAGGACTCGTAATCGCCCGTGGTCAGGGTCAGGACCGAGGCGACGAACCAAAGGAACAGGGGGACCAGGGCGACGGCGGTCAAGCGCTGAACCCACCACAGCGAGGTCCCTTCCTTGGCCGATCCCAGGCCGCGCACATGGGAGAGCGGCGTCCTCATATGAGCCTTGTCGCGCAACATGATTACATCCTTCCGGCCAGCATATACGCCGCCGACCAAACGCCGACGGTCAGCGACAAGGCGGCCAAGGCGACCAGATAGCCCGAGCCCTTGACCTGGCGGAGTTCCAGGCCCCAGCCGATATCCCAGAACAGGTGGCGGACCCCGTTACAGAGATGGAAAAAGAGGGAAAAGCTGACCCCGAAAAGAATCAGGCGGCCCAACCAGCCCGCCATGAAGTCATGGGCCTTGGCAAAGGCCTCCGGCCCGTAGGCGGCCGAGGTGAGCCAATAGGTAAGAAGCAGCGCGCCCAAGGCCAGCACCACGCCGGTCAACCGGTGCAGGATGGACAGGGCCGAGGTGACCTCGGGCTTGTAAATCTGTAGATGGGGCGAGAGAGGACGATTTCCGGTGCTCATGTATGGGCCCTCAATTCAGTGAAGAGGCGTCTCTAATACCAAATTGCAATAATAATGACCCCTAGAGACGGCTTTACAAGACTTTGGGCGAGGAGCGTGTGGCGTGGCGATGCGGTGTATCGCAAGACGGGCGCGACGATGTCCCAAAGTCTTGTAAAGCCGCCGTTTCGGTCGCCTCATCAGCCCGTCGGAGGGCGTCGAGAAGCCTTGACGATACCCCGCATCGCCTGCGACGTCTCTCCTACCCGACGGACTGATGAGGCGATCTCTATGGGTCATTATTATTGCAACTTGGTATAATACCTTGTTGTCCCTCGATATTCATACACGCTAATCACTCCCATTTGCCAAGTCAACTTCGCAAGTGCAAAAACTAATGATTGAGAAAAATTCGCCCTTACGAGGAAGACGCTTGGGGCGCCGGGGCGGGCTCCCATTGCCGCCACTCGCGAACCACAGCCCAGGCGGCGACGATCACGCCGAGGGCCGCCACGTAGATTCGCACCGGTTCGTAATAGGTCAGCAAAAGTTGGCTGCCGAAAGCCATGAGCAAAATCTTGTTGCAAATGGGACAGGCGATGCCGAGGAAACCGAGCACGCCCCCGACCCCAATTTTTTTATCGGAACAAAACGGACGGCGGACCACCACATAAATGCCGGTCAGTGCGGCCAGCAAGGCCAACATACCGATTTCCCACCCCCCCGCCGGGGTCATTCGAATGAAGATCGGGTTTTCCCACAGGGCGGCGACCGTTCCCAAAGCCGCGAAGGACACCACCGCGACGGCGACCCCGGCCAGCACCCGCTTGATGCCGGCTTGCCCCATAATGGCCCTGGCTTTCATTATCCCTCCCCGGATTTTCTGACGACGGCTCGCGCAAGATCTGACTAGGCCCTAAATATGGCAATACGGTGACGGCGTTTCACCCCGGCCCGCCCGGATATGAGCCCCCACTAATAAAGGATACCCTAATATCTTTAACTCTTTGATATCGCTCAATAACACCAAAACTTGTGAATAGTTTAGTGGATAATCTGTGTGTCGATTGTGAACATGTGGGAAAATTATGCACAGAAAACTTCATGCAAGGGCCTTTTCTTCATTGAACGGTATCTAAATTATTTTCACCATTACCCCGCACGCGAAAGCGCCGTCCGTCTGATCCTTTAGGGGTATTCGGGCCGTTTTGAGACGGCGTTTCATGGGCGTGGAGCCGGGCCGGCTCCTAGAGGCGAGGCGTCAGGAGCACCGTTCCAAACGATGCGTTGCGATGGTTTCCCAGGACCACCGCGCCTGACGCCTCAGCTCCCCTAACCCATGTCTCTTGGCACTAAAACCCAATAGTCGAAATCGAGCACGACGGCAGGATCATACCGCCCGCCGGCGTCCTTATAGGGAAAGCCCGCGGCCTCCTTGCCCTTGAGCGCCACCGTGCGCAAACGCAATCCGCCCACATCGACCCGCCCGGGCAGTTCCGCCTTGTCCAGGACTTCGCTCCAGGCGTAAAGGGTGTCGCCGCCAAAGACCGGCGCAACGTGGCGCCCGGCGTTGATCGCGGCGATGCGAACGGCGTTGGCCAACCCGTTGGCGCTTAGC
>CAJXGZ010000326.1 GCA_913053795.1 uncultured Rhodospirillales bacterium
TGTTCCAACGCTTTGGAGCGGACCCGATGGTGTCGCGTGAAGGCACCGGCATTGGCCTGACCGTGACCAAGCTTCTTGTGGAGCGCATGGACGGGCGCATCGGCTTTGAAAGCAAGGAAGGCGCCGGCAGCGCCTTCTGGCTCGAGTTGCCCCTGGCCTCAAAAGATAAAACGGTCCATTGAACGTCCTTATTCTGTGCACCGGAAATTCGGCGCGCTCGATCATGGCCGAGGCCTTGCTTAATCATCTGGGCCGAGGGCGGTTTCGCGCCTACAGCGCCGGCAGCCAACCGGCCGGGCGGGTCAATCCCTTGAGCCTTGAGACCCTGGCGGCGGCTGAGATTGCATGCCAAGGGCTATGCTCCAAGAGCTGGGACGTCTTCTCGGGCCAAGGGGCGCCGGAAATGCATGTGGTGATCACCGTCTGCGGCAACGCGGCGAGCGAGGTCTGCCCGATTTGGCCCGGCCATCCGCTTCAGGTCCACTGGGGGTTCGAGGATCCGGCGGCCTGTGAGGGGTCCGATGCGGAAAAGCGGGCTCTCTTCTCCAAAGTGTTCGAGCAAATTCGGGCGCAAATACAAAAACTTGTGGACCTGGACCCGGAGGATATCAGCAAGGAACGCCTCCAGGAAATCGCCTCTTAGCAAGGCGGGCGGCCGTCTTCTCCGCAGCCGCAGATGGCGCGGTAGACGAACGCCCCGGCTAGCGCTCCGGCGATTGGGAACACAAGATAGATCGTCAGGTATTCCAGCTCTCCCGAAATCAGCGCCGGGCCAAGCGAGCGGGCCGGGTTCATGGAGGCGCCGCTGACAGGTCCCGCGAACAAGGCCTCCAGGGCGACGGTTCCGCCGATGGCGATGCCGGCCATTTGGCCGACGGCGCGGGTGTCCTTGGCCACAGCCATGATGACGAACATCAGGGCGAAGGTGAGGATGAACTCCATGAGAGAGGCGGTGGCGTAGGGGGAAAAAGCCCCAAGCCCGCTGGGCAATGTGGTTCCCAAGTTGGCGACGTTGCCGAACATCACGCGCAAGGTCGCCGCCGCAAAAACGGCGCCCGCGGCCTGGGCGGCGATGTAAAGGACGCATTTTGACGGCGAGAAATGCCGGGTGGCGGTGAAGGCGATGGTCACGGCCGGATTAAAATGGGCGCCCGAGATATGTCCGACGGCGTAGATCATCACCATGATGACCAGGCCGAAGGTCAGGGAAATCGCCACATGCCCGACTTCGCCCGAGGTCAAGGCGTTGATGACGATGGCGCCGCAGCCGGCGAAGACCAGCATGTATACGCCGATGAATTCGGCGATGAGGGGTTTTAAAGCCTTTTTCATGATGGGCCTGTTAATCGGTCTTTCCTTCCCTGCTGTCAAGGCGTGGGGCTGTCAAGGCGTGGGGCTGTCAAGGCGAGGGCGTTCTGATAGGGTTCGCCCCCATGAAAGTGGATTTGTTCGATTTCGACCTGCCAAGCGCGTTGATCGCCCAAAGGCCGGTTTCGCCCAGGGATTCGGCGCGGCTGCTGGCGGTGGGGGCGGAGCTTGGAGATTACGCCGTTAGCGGTCTGGCCCAATTGCTCAAGCCCGGCGATATGCTGGTCTTAAATAACGCCAAGGTGATGCCGGCGCGGCTAAAAGGCAGGCGCGGGACCGCCGGGGTGGAGGCGACCCTGCATAAGCGCGACGGTCCCGGCCTGTGGCGCGCCTTCGTCCGTCCGGCGCGCAAATTGAAAACGGGCGACGTTATCGATTTCGCGCCCGGATTGTCGGCCCATGTGGCCGCCAAGGGCGACGGCGGCGAGGCGACCCTTGATTTCGGCATGGATGACGCCGCCTTGAGCGAAGCCCTGGCGCGTCACGGCGCCATGCCGCTGCCGCCCTACATCAAGCGTCCCGGTCTGGCCGACGAAAGGGACAAGCGCGACTACCAGACCCTATTCGCCCAGGTTCCCGGCGCGGTGGCGGCGCCGACGGCGGCCCTGCACTTTACCGAAAATCTGATGGCGGCGTTGAAGGCGCGGGGCGTAAAACACACGTTTCTCACCCTTCACGTCGGCGCCGGCACTTTCCTGCCGGTCAAGGTTGACGCCACCCAAGACCACGTCATGCACAGTGAAAGCGGCGAGATACCGGCGGCCGCGGCCGAGGCCGTCAACAAGGCCCGCGGGGAAGGCGGCCGCATCGTCGCGGTGGGCTCCACCAGCTTGCGCCTGATGGAGACGGCGGCCGATGAGGACGGAACGCTGCAACCCTTCGCCGGCGGGACGGATATCTTCATTACGCCGGGCCACCGCTTCAAGACGGCGGACCTGATGCTCACCAACTTCCACCTGCCCCGCTCCACCCTGTTCATGCTGGTCGCCGCCTTCGCCGGATTGGCGCGCATGAAGGCCGCCTACCAGCACGCCATGGACAAAGGCTACCGGTTTTATTCATACGGGGACTGTTGCCTGCTGGAGAGGGAGGAGGGGGCTTGAAATCCACATCCAAAACCGTACATTTCATCCTCGTTTCTCAGCTAGGGCATGCACACTTATTTTTGTACGTTCGGAAATTAATGTGGTCAGAGTCGTTTATTACTGAAAATATCGACTCAAACCCCGCCCCTCTTCGTCATTCCCGCGAAGGCGGGAATCCAGAAACCGCGCGTAAATCCTGGATTCCCG
>CAJXGZ010000327.1 GCA_913053795.1 uncultured Rhodospirillales bacterium
CCCTCACCATGTCCGCCTTTCAGAGAGGGTGGCGCGCTTGGAACTGGAATCTGCCGAGAAAAATTCACAATTCAAGACCTGACCCCAACATCCCCAACATCCACCAACATCACGGGGGTCGCCCGTCCCGCCGTCCCAGGCTTACTCTCCCCCCTCCCCCTTGCGCACCGTCACCGTGTTGGAGAACAGGGTCGCGTTGGGGATCAGGATGCGGCGGGTTTCGTCTTCGAGGGTGGTGTAGCGCAAGTCTATGGCGATCACCTTTCCCTCTTTTCCCGAAACCTCTATGTGGTCGTTGCGCCTGAAAGGCCGGTAAATCAGGATCAGGGCGCCGGAGATCAGGTTGGAAATGGCGTCGCGGAGCGCGAATCCTAGTGCGAATCCGGTTAACCCGAGGCCGGCGACAAGGGCCGAAACGTCAATGCCCATGGTGCCGAGACCGGCGACGGCGCCGAAGGTCAACAGGGCGTAGCGCACGATATTCGATAAAAGCTTCAGGATATCCTTTTTATCTTCGTCGGCGAGACCGATGAAGTGGGCGAACACCCCAACGACGACCTTCGAAACGATCCAGAATCCCAAAAATACGATGACGCCGGTAACAATATCCGGCGCCGCCTCGATGATCCGAATTGAGAATTGATCGATGAAGTCGTTCATGCAGTGTTTACCGTGGGGGCGTGCTTATTTTGGCGCGCAAGCGAAGGGCCAGATGACTTTTGTTTGAGGGGGAGCCAGGGCGCCGCCCGTGGCCTTATAGCGGATGTTCACCTTTTTCGCGGCGCCGGGAAGGTCGCGGATTTCAGCCGACTTGAGGGGCGGCCCCTTGAACAAAGCCAGGGGGTCCATCCATTGGCCGTCGACGGGCGTGAAGAATTTCCGGGCCACGTACTGGTCGCTGGCGCTGTAAAAGGCGCTCAGGTGCAGGTGAGAATGGCCGGCCATGCCGTAATGGCCGCCCTTGGTGCCGGTGTCGCCGGAATAGGCGATGACGTCGCCCACGGCGAAGCGCTTGCCGATGGGGGCGCTGGGAACCTTCTTGAGGTGCTTGTATTCGGTGTAGGTCCACACCCCCAGTCCCGTATTCTTGGGCGCGTGTTGCAGGATCATGGAGATGCCGCCGATGCTTCCGCCTTTGGACTTGTGGATCAACTTGCCGGCGGCGACGGCCAGGATCGGCGTTCCCAAGGGGGCCGAAATGTCGGCGCCGCCGTGGAAGCCGAAATAAAACATTTCGCTGCGGGGGCTGCCGTCTCCACGGGCGTCCGATCCAAAGGGCGAGTCGATTTCCAGGCATTCGGCGCCTTTGGGGTAAACGGCCTTCAGTCCGGTGGCCATGAAGCCCCGCGCCCGCATCTGACTTAAGACGGCTTTTTTGGGACTGAAGGCGCCGGGGAGACCCTCGGCCGCGCCGGCTCCGGGCGCGGCCAGCGCCGGAAATAGGAAAAGGCTGACGATGACGAAAAGGCGAAACATGACGCAATTAGGGTAATCCCTTGAATGTCGCCGCGCAAGCGGCCATCATCCGCCGACTTAAATCTGGGAGCGTTTTTTGGGAGCGTTTCATGGGCTTGCCCATTATCGTCGCCATATCGGGGGCCAGCGGCGCCATTTACGGGGTCGAGGTCTTGAAGGCCTTGAAAGCTCTGGAGCGGCCCGCTCATTTGGTGGTCAGCGAGGCCGGCGCGCGCACCCTGGCTTATGAGACCGGGCTCGGCCTGGACGACGTCAACGCCTTGGCCGCCGCCTCCTACAGCGTCAAGGACGTCGGCGCCGCCATCGCCTCGGGCTCTTTCCGGACCGCCGGCATGATCGTCGCCCCGTGCTCCATCAAGACCCTGTCGGGGATCGCCAATTCCTACGCCGACAACCTGTTGACCCGCGCCGCCGACGTCACCTTGAAAGAGCGGCGTGCGCTGGTTTTGCTGGTGCGCGAGACGCCGTTGCACAAGGGCCACCTGAAGCTAATGGTCCGGGCCGCCGGCATCGGCGCCGTGATCATGCCCCCGGTCCCCGCCTTTTACGCCAAGCCGGAAACCCTTGAGGACATGGCCCGCCATACGGTGGGCCGGGCCTTGGATCATCTGGGGGTGGAGAACGGCTTGGCTGTAAGCTGGCGGGGTGAATAAAGATTTTATTTTAAGTCTTTGATTCGACAATCAAATCACAAACCTCGCGCACGGCCCCGGCGCCGCCGCCTTTTTTCGCCACATAGCCGGCCGCCGCCTTAACGTCCTCAATAGCGTCAGCCACGGTCAAGGCGAATCCCACCGCCTCCAGCACCGGAATGTCGTTGAGGTCGTCGCCCATGTGGGCGGTCTCGGCGAGGGTGACGCCCAGCTCAGAGCAAATCGTCTTGAGCGCCGCCAGCTTGTCCTCGACGCCGATGCGGACATGCTTGACGCCCAGGTCCTCGGCGCGCTTGAGGATGCAGGGCGCCTTGCTGGCGGTGATGATGGCGACGTCGACGCCGGCGCTCATCGCCTGTTTCACGCCCATGCCGTCCTTGACGTTGAACTTGCGGATTTGCCGCCCGTCGTCGGCGTAGTAGAGGCCGCCGTCGGTGAGCACCCCATCGACGTCCAGCGACAACAGCTTAATTGCGCTAAATTTGCTTTTCATCGTTTCCCCCTACAATTTTAGAGTCCGACTCGAA
>CAJXGZ010000328.1 GCA_913053795.1 uncultured Rhodospirillales bacterium
AATTCCCCACTCCAATCGTCGAAAGCACCGGTTCCGGCGGCGGCTTGAAGCTGTTTTGCGCCGGCGTCGGCGACGGGCGCCCGGACATCGCCAACGCCTCGCGGCGCATCAAAAAGAGCGAAGTCGAGCGCTGCGCGAGTAACGGCGTTACCGACATCGTCGAGGTGAAGATCGGCTATGACGGCATCGTCATGGCGAATTCCAACAAGGCGAAGCCCTTCAAGTTATCTTTGCGCGACGTTTTCTTAGGGCTAGCCAAGGACATCCCGGCCGAGGACGGCAAGACCAAGCCGAACCCTTATAAGACCTGGAAACAGGTCAATAAGAACCTGCCCAATATCGCCATCCATGTTCTCGGCCCGCCGCCCACATCCGGCACCCGCGACGCTTTCGCCGAACTGGCGATGGAGGGCGGCTGCAAGACTTTTCCCTGGGTCAAGGCCCTGAAGAAGAGGGACAAAAAGGCCTACAAGGCGCTTTGCCACGCCATCCGCGAAGACGGCGCCTTCATCGAGGCCGGCGAGAACGACAATCTGATCGTCCAGAAGCTGGTGGCGGACAAAGACGCCTTGGGCATCTTCGGCTACAGCTTCCTCGACCAGAACTCAGACAAGGTTCAGGGCAGCGTCATCAACGGCCACGCCCCCACATTCGGCAACATCGCCGACGGCAAGTATCCGCTGTCGCGCCCCCTGTTCTTCTACGTCAAGAAGGCTCACATGGACAAGGTCGCGGGCATCCGCGAATTCATCAACGAGTTCACCAGCGACAAGACCTGGGGCGATGAGGGCTACCTCGCCGACAAAGGCCTGATCCCCATGCCCAAGGAGGAGCGGGACGACTGGAAGCAAAAGGTGGGATCTCTTGCAAACTTCATCATGTAATTCTTCTCCCCCCCCGCAGCGAAGGGGAAAGACCGTGGAGCGGGTGATCATCGCATCGTTGTTCGCCGGCTCCACGGTCGCCGTTTTGACCACCATCGGCATTGTCCTGTCGCTGGCGTTCGAATCGTTTCGCTTCTTTCAGATGGTCTCGATTTCCGATTTCCTGTTCGGCCTGCACTGGTCGCCGCAAATGGCGATCCGCCCCGGCCAGGTGGGCGCCAGCGGCTCCTTCGGCGCCGTTCCCCTGCTCGCCGGCACCTTCCTGATCAGCGCCGTCGCCCTCGCCGTGGCGGCGCCGGTGGGGCTCTATTCCGCCATCTATCTCGCCGAGTACGCCAGCCCGCGCCAGCGCAACGTCATCAAACCGGCGCTGGAGATATTGGCCGGCATTCCGACCGTGGTTTACGGATTTTTCGCGGTCATCGCGGTGGCCCCGCTGTTGCGCCAGGGCGGCGAGGCGGTGGGATTCGCCGTCTCGTCCGAAAGCGCCCTGGCCGCCGGTCTGGTGATGGGGGTAATGACCATTCCCTTCATCTCGTCGATCGCTGATGACGCCATCGTCGCCGTGCCCCTGTCGCTGAAGGAAGCGGCGCTGGGGCTGGGGGCGACGCGCTCGGAAATGATCCGCCAAGTGGTCATTCCGGCGGCGCTGCCCGGCATCGCCGGCGGCATGCTGCTGGCTGCGTCAAGGGTTATCGGCGAGACCATGATCGTGGTCATGGCCGCCGGCCTCACCGCCAACCTGACCGCTAACCCCTTCGAGGCGGTGACCACGGTCACCGTGCAGATCGTCACCTTGCTTACCGGCGACCAGGAGTTCGACAGCGCCAAGACCCTGGCCGCTTTCGCCCTGGGGCTGTGGCTGTTCATTTTAACCCTGGCCCTCAACGTGGCGGCCCTAAAAATCGTCAAGAAATACAGGGAGCAATATGAATAACAGCCCACAATTTGAGCGCATCAAGGCTGGTCTCGGCAAGCGCCGCCGCGCCGAGAAGCGCTTCAGGTTCTTTGGCATAGCCGCCATTTCGGCCGGTTTGCTGTTCCTGGCCGTCATGTTCGCCTTGGTCGCCGTCAAGGGCGCCGGCGCCTTCCAGCGGACGCTTGTGCAGGTGGAGGTTTTCTTCGATCCCGAGTTGGCGAAAGACGGCGATTACGCCGGTATGGTGAAGGCGTCGCTGAGGAAAGCCTTCCCCGAGGTCCAGGAGCGCAACGACAAGCGCCGGCTCTACAAGCTGGTCAGCATCGGCGCCGCCTTTGACCTTAGGCGGATGATCCTTGATGATCCTGAGATCGTCGGCGAAACCAGGACCGTCTGGGTTCCGGCTTCCGACGACGTGGATATCGCCGTCAAGGGGAATGTCAGTCCCCGGCTCGGCAAACGGCAACATATTTGGATTGCCTCTCTTAAGGGGACAGGAAGGCTGAAGACGGAATTCAACACGGCCTTTTTCACCTCGGGCGATTCGCGCGAACCGGAACTGGCCGGCATCGCCACGGCGCTGATGGGGTCCCTGTTCTCCATCCTTGTGTGCCTGGCGCTGGCTTTTCCCCTCGGCGTGATGGCCGCCGTCTACCTGGAGGAGTTCGCCGCCAAGAACCGCTGGACCGAGCTCATCGAGGTCAACATCAACAATTTAGCCGCCGTTCCGTCCATCGTCTTCGGCCTGCTGGGTCTGGCGGTGTTCCTGAACTTCTTCCATCTGCCGCGTTCGGCGCCCCTGGTCGGCGGCATGGTGCTGGCCCTGATGACCCTGCCCACC
>CAJXGZ010000329.1 GCA_913053795.1 uncultured Rhodospirillales bacterium
GCCCGCCTTAATGCGGAAATCGATGACGCCGCACTTGATGTTCTTGTCGCCCTTACTATCGATGAAGGGGAGCGCCGACAACACGTTGGCCGAAACGATGTTGAGAAAGCCGCTGCGGATTTTACCGCCTTTGGTGACAATCCGCGTCTTGCCGCCGAGCCCCGCCATGATGGCGCGCACCGACTTGCCGGCCCCCTTGATGTCTATGTTTATGTCCACCTTGCCGGCGGCGATGTTGGATTGGACGAACTTTTCAAGCAAGGCGCCGTAGTCCACCTGTTTAACGTTGACCTTGACCGCCAGCGGCGGCCAGGAGCTGTTCGAATTGAGCGAGACGGCGCCGTTGATCTTGCCGCCGGCGGCAGCCAAGGAGAAAGGCGAGACTTTAAGATTGCCGTTGACCAGGCTCAAGCTGACGTTGACGTCGTTGAGGTTCAGCCCCTGCATGACGACGCGCCTGCCCTTGAAGTTGATCTTGGCGTCGGCGGCCTTGAGGCCGTCCAGCGGCAGCGGATCGGACGAAAAGACGCGCCCGTCGCTCCTTGATGGCGGCGCGCCCTTGGCTCCTCCTGGGGGCAGAAGTTTGTCCAGGTTCAGCAGGTTCGAGGCGAAGTTGGCGTTGACGCGGGGACGCGCGCCGCCGAGGTTCGCCGTCAAATTGCCGGAAATGTCGCTGCCGCCATAGGAGACCTTGATGTTGGCGGCGCTCAGCATATTCGGGGTTCCGGTGATCAGCGCGGAAACGTCGTAGGGACCGATAGGGGGAAGGGCGATTTTCCTGAGGCCGGGAACGAGAATCCCCGCCGCCTTGACGGTGTTGGCCAACTCGCCGCCCTTGGCGGAGACGGTGACGTTGAGCACCGGTTTCTTTAGGGGGTCATTGATTGAGCCGCTGACGCCGACCACCGCCTTAAAAGCCTCCGCCTTGATGGAAACGGGATAGGCGCCGCCGCCTTTCAGCAAGGCGCCGATGGCCCCCAGTTGGCCGGACGCCTTGTAGGGGGCGCCGTTGAGGGTTCCCACGACGCTAAAGTTCAAGGGACTGCCGGCGCTGTCGGCGCCAAGGTCCATGCTGTCCAGGGCGAGCTTGGTGGTCTCGCCCTTGACGCCATCGCGGTAAGTCACCTTGACGTTGCGGATGCGCACCTTCTTGACCACCGGCAAGACGCCCAATCCGCCGCCTTCAGCGGACTTAGCGGGGACCTTCCCTGGGGGCGCGGCGGCCTGGAATTCCCAGTTTCCCCTGCCCTTGGCGTTTGTTTCCGCCAACAGATCGAGGCCTTCAAGCACCAGGCGGTCGACCACCAGCGCGCCGGAAAGCAGCGGAATCAGACTGACCTCGGCGGCCATGCGCTTAAGCTTCATCATCTCGGGCCGCGAGCCCCAGGAGGCGTTGGCGAAAGTCACGCCTTCGACGGCGATGGCCGGATTAAGTGAAATTTCAAACTTCAAATCACCGTCGATGGTCAAATCGCGGCCGGTGAATTTCTTGACCTCGTCGGTGATCAGGCCTTTGTAGCGGTTGAAGTCCATGGAGCCGAGGATGGCGATCCCCGTCACAACCACGCCAACCAGCAAAACGAAGATTACGGAGAAAATTTTCAAGGCTTTGCGCATGAGGCCTGCTCCATCAGAATTTCCGTAGCCTTGGGCAGTTCGCCAAAGTCATCAATCAGAACATGTGCGCCCGCGGCTTGAAGTTCATCGGCGTCATGGTACCCCCATGAAACGCCGATGGCTAGAACTTGCGCGCTTCTGGCCATTTCAATGTCGAAGGTGGTGTCGCCGATCATCACCGTCATCGACGCTTCGGCGCCGGTTTCGGCCAAGGCCCGATGCAGCATGTCCGGGTGCGGCTTTCCGGGGCCGTTGTCGGAGGTCTGTAAAGTGATGAAGCTTTCCGTCAGGCCGTGCCGGTCAAGCGTGTTGACCAAGCCCCGCCGGGACTTGCCTGTGGCGACGCCCAACAGCCACCCGGCGCTTTCCAATTTTGCAATGGCTTCGAGGGCGCCCGGATAGAGGGGGTCGAGAACCTGGCCGCGGCGCCGCGCTTCCGAAAAGGCGTCTTTGTACGCCTCGGTGAGGCTTTCGTGCGTTTGGCCGTCCGCCTCGGGGATCAGGTTGGCGATGGCCGTCATCAGCGGCAGGCCGACGACGCGGCGGACGGCGTCCGCCGCCGGCTTATGAAGTCCATGGCAATCAAAGGCCGCCTTCATGGCGGCGACGATGGAATGCTGGCTGTCGACCAGGGTTCCGTCGCAGTCGAAAACGGCGAGCTTTCGTTTATCCGTCATCATGCGAAAAAATTCTCTCCAAGTGTGATGTCTCTCACATACGCCTTCCCTTGGGTGTGAGACAATGCCTTCAGTCTTAGGATTTCCCCTCCAAGGATGTTCCCCCCTACCTTCCCCGGCGCCGCATCGGCTCCGGGGAATTTTTTTTAAGCCGGATGAACGGCTGAAGCTGAATGGAGCCCGCCATTCCTTAATGCAACCTGAACAGCGCACTCAGGCTCGGTTCATGGCGCTTGTGGCATGATGCGCTTAAGTTAACAACAAAAACACTGGATATAAGCTTTTTCCTTCTGCCTCGCCCCCTCCCTCCCCCCCCTCCCCCCCC
>CAJXGZ010000330.1 GCA_913053795.1 uncultured Rhodospirillales bacterium
GGGTGTCCTGTCAGGCAATAACGTGAGCCATGCTCACAACAAGACCCGCCGGCGCTTTATTCCCAACCTACAGCCCCATTCCATCCTCAGCGACGCCTTGGGAAAGCCGGTGAGGCTGCGCCTATGCAATCACACGCTACGCACCATTGAACATAAAGGCGGATTGGACGCCTTTCTTTTGGGCTCGCGTAATTCCAAGCTGTCGGCTGAGGGGCTGCGGCTCAAACGCCGCGTCAAAAAGGCGGCCCAGAAAAATCAGGCCAGCGCAAGCTAACCCAAGCTAAAGCGCTTTACCCACATTCAATATCCGCGGCGTCGGAGGGTGGCATTTGCGCCAGCCTTCCTCCTCGGCCCAGGCGCCGTCCTTGGCGTCGTCCGGATTGTCGTGAATGGCGATAACTTGTCCTAAGGACTTGGTGTCGATAACAGCCCAGGCCCCCGCGAACTCGTCGTATCTCACCGTATAACGCATGGTCGTCTTCTCCATCGGGCTTAAAACGCATGTTGCAAGGATTATACGTTTCGAATCTCAATAAACGGTAAACGCGCTTAATCATTTCTCCATGGCCTTGGGGTCCAGGGCGTCCTGTAGCCCGTCGCCTAAGAAATTGAAGGCGATCACCGTGATGAAGATCAAAATGCCGGGATAAAAGGCCAGGGACGGCGCCGTCCAGATCAGCTCTTGGGCGTTGGTCAGAAGGTTCCCCCAGCTTGGAATGGGCGGCTGGATGCCGAGCCCAAGAAAACTAAGCACCGATTCCAGAAGGATCACGTTTCCCACCGAAAGGGTGGTGGCGACGATAATCGGCGAAATCAGGTTGGGCAGGATGTGGACGGTCATGATCCTTAAGGACCCCGCGCCCATGCCTTGGGCGGCCAGAACGAATTCCCGCTCGCGCAAGGATAGCGCCGCCCCGCGCACCAGCCGCGCCACCGTCGTCCAGCCGACAAGGGCGACGATGGCGACGATGCGGTAAAGGCTGACTTGCTCGGATTCGGACCAACTCGCCGGAACGCCCAGCTTGTCCAGGTCCACCGCCGCCAGGACAATCAGCAAAGGCAGCAGGGGCAGCGAAATAACGCCGTCGGTGAAGCGCATGAGAACGGCGTCCAGGCGCCCCCCATGGTAGCCCGCCAGCAAGCCGACGACGGCGCCGATGACAGCCGCCGCCAGGGCCGCCGTCAGTCCCACCATGAGGGAAATACGCCCGCCGTAAAGCAGGCGCGTCAATACATCGCGCCCCAGCTCGTCTGTGCCGAGAGGATGGGCGGGCGACGACGGCAGGAAGCGATTGAACAGATCGACGCTCTGGTGGTCGACGCTTAAGATCCATTCCGCCAACGGCGCCGCCGCCGCCAGCAGCGCAAGCAAGGTCAGAGCCAAGGCCCCGCACAGCGCCAGCCGGTGGCGCTTGAAGCGCCTGAAGGCGAGGCTCATCAAGCCCTGGTTTTCAATAGCCGCAATCATTTGTAGGAAATCCTCGGGTCCAGCCAGGCGTAGGCCATGTCCGCCAGCAGGTTGCCGGCCAGGGTCAGCAGGGTGGCGAACAGCAGCGCCACCAGCGCCAGGTTGAAATCATTGCCCATGACGGAATCGAAGATCAGCTTTCCCATCCCCGGATAGGCGAAAATTGTTTCGGTGATCAAGGCGCCCGAAAACAGGTATCCGAAATCCAGCGCGACAATAGTGACGACGGGGATCAGGGCGTTGCGCAAGCCATGCCCCAGCGCCACGCGCATTTTTCCAGCGCCCTTGGCCCGCGCCGTCTGGATATAGTCCTGGCGGAGCGCCTCGATCATGGCGGCGCGCATATAGCGGGTGTGGGAGCCGACGCTGGCGATGGTCAGGTTGGCGACCGGCAGCACCATGTATTTGGCCTGCTCCCAAAATCCGCCGCCGGAGTAACCGCCGACGCCGCCCGCGGGCAAAACGCCGAGGCTGACGGCGAAGACAATAATCAGCAGCAGCGCCAGCCAGAACGCCGGCGCTGAAATGCCGGCGAAGGCCAGAAGGTTGATGGCGTAGTCGACTTTTGAATAGGGGCGCAGCGCCGAAATCACGCCCAAGGGCAGCCCGATGGCAAGGGATAATATCAAGGTCATCCCCATCAGCCCAAGTGTGTTGAGGAGCGCCGGCGGCAGCACCTCCAGCACCGGCTTTGCGTAGAGCCGCGAAAACCCCAAATCGCCGCCGAGCGCCGCCCAGAGCCAGTTGAGGTAGCGCTCGACAATGGGCTTGTCCAAGCCGTAGAGCTTGCGCAGCCGCGCCGCGTCTTCGGAGGTAATCTTGGGGTCGGCGCTAATCATCAGGTCGATGGGATCGCCCGGCATCAACCCCATCAGCCAATAGACGGCGAAGGACATTACCGCCAGCACAAGCAGCGACTGCCCCAGACGGCCCAGCAGGAACAGGCTCATATCGCCCCCCTAAAAACAAAGCGCCGCAAGCTAAAAAGCCCGTTTTTTATCGTTTTTAATCCGTTTTTGCGCATTTTAAACCGTTTTTTTCAACGCCCCCCCATGATCCACAACAAAATACACCCGGTTGGCTAAGTCTTCATTGTCTTTTTGGGGCATTTATGGACTTTGATGGTCATTCCCCCCTC